>NZ_JARZHI010000079.1:0-47811 GCF_029946465.1 Polyangium sorediatum | reverse complement strand
CGGCGGCGGGCGCAGGCGCGGATGCAGGCGGCGCGGACGCGGCGGCAGGCGGAGCGGACGCGGCGGCAGGCGGCGCGGACGGCGCGGCGGCGCCTGAAGGCGAGGCGGCGGCGGATGCGGCTGCGGAGGCAGCGGCTCCGGACGCGAAGGCAGCGGTTCCGGACGCGAAGGCAGCGGCTCCGGATGCGAAGGCAGCGGCTCCGGATGCGAAGGCAGCGGCTCCGGACGCGAAGGCAGCGGTTCCGGATGCGAAGGCAGCGGTTCCGGACGCGAAGGCAGCGGTTCCGGACGCGAAGGCAGCGGTTCCGGACGCGAAGGCAGCGGTTCCGGGCGCCCCTGCGGCGGCTCCGGACGCGAAGGCAGCGGTGCCGGGCGCCCCTGCGGCGGTTCCGGGCGCCCCTGCGGCGGTTCCGGGCGCCCCTGCGGGAGTTCCGGACGCGAAGGCAGCGGTTCCGGGCGCCCCTGCGGCGGTTCCAGGCGCCCCTGCGGGAGTTCCGGGCGCCCCTGCGGCGGTTCCAGGCGCCCCTGCGGGAGTTCCGGGCGCCCCTGCGGCGGTTCCAGGCGCCCCTGCGGCGGTTCCAGGCGCCCCTGCGGGAGTTCCGGGCGCCCCTGCGGCGGTTCTGGGCGCCCCTGCGGCGGTTCCAGGCGCCCCTGCGGGAGTTCCGGGCGCCCCTGCGGCGGTTCCGGGCGCCCCTGCGGGAGTTCCGGGCGCCCCTGCGGCGGTTCCGGGCGCGGACGCGGCCGCCGCCGCAGCGCCGAAGCCCGGTGAAAAGCCTGCCATCCCGGGCGGCGCGGCCGTGCCCGCGGCCCCGAAGGCCGGCGACAAACCTGCGATTCCTGCCGCCGATGGCGCGGCCGCCGCAGCGCCGAAGTTCGGCGACAAACCCGCCGTGCCCGCGGGCGCCGCGCCTCCTGCTGCACCCGCTGCGCCCGGCGTCCCCGGTGCACCCGCAGCCCCCGCGGCCTCCGGTGCTCCCGCCGTTCCCGGTGCCCCCGCAGCGCCGAAGGCCGGCGACAAACCCGTCGTGCCCGCGGGAGCCGCTGCACCCGCCGCGCCTGCTGCGCCCGGCGTCCCCGCGGCCCCTGCTGCCAAGCCCGCGGCGCCCGGGGTCCCCGTCGGCGCCAAACCCGCGCCTGCTGCACCCGGCGCCCCCGTGGTCCCTGCCGGCGCCAAACCCACGCCCGGCGCCCCCGTGCCTCCGTCCGCGCCCGCATCTCCCGGCGCGCCCGTATCTCCCGGCGCCAAGCCCGCCACGCCCGCCGCGCCCGGCACCAAATGGCCCGGCAGCGGCAAACCGAATGCCTAAGAGCGTCGAACAGTTCTAGCTCCGCGCGTCAGAAATCCATTCCGGGATGGCGAGGCGGGGTCGGGCCGCGGGCGCCCCGCGCGTACGGGTAAAAACGGTAGCTATGCGCGCGCGAAGTACGTGCCGTGCTCGAGGTCGGCGAGCAGGCCCGCCTGCTCGGGCTTCCAGCCGAACCGCTCCTGCGTGAGCGCGCTCGACGCAGGGGTGTCGAGCGCGAAGAACGCGCCGAGCCAGCCGAAGTGGGGTGCGGGGACCGACTCGACAGGCAGGCCGAGCTTGCGACCGATCACGTCGGCGATGTCGCGGGTCGGGATACCCTCGTCGCCGACCGCGTGGAGCCGCGCGCCGGCCGGCGCCTTCTCGAGCGCGAGGACGAACAGCCGCGCGGCGTCGATCCGATGCACCGCGGGCCACCTGTTTTCGCCCTCTCCGACGTACCCCGAGCGCCCGGTCTTGCGCGCGATCTCGATCAGCATCGGGACGAACCCGTGGTCGCCATCCCCGTGAACCGACGGCGGCAGCCGCAGCGAGGAGACGCGCACGCCGCGGCTCGCGAACGAGAAGGCGAGCCGCTCGGAGGCGGTCCGCAGGCCGCCGGTCGACGCGTCGGGCGTCTCGTCCTCGGTGGCGACGTGGCCCCGCGTGAAGCGCGCGAGGCCGGAGGCGATGACGAGCGGGCGATCGGAACCGACGAGCGCGCTGCCGAGCGCCTCGATCGCGCCGCGGTCCTTCTCGCAGTTTCCGGCGTAGTCGTTGAAGTCGTCATGAGAGAACGCGCAGTGGATCACCCCGTCGCAGGCGGCGGCGCCGCGGCGCAGGCCATCGAGATCCGTGAGCGAGCCGCGGTGCACGTCGACGCCAGCGGCGGCGAGCCTCTCGGCGGACGCATCCGAGCGCGCGAGACCGAGCACGCGGTGGCCGGCGCGGACGAGCTCGGGGACGATGGCGGAGCCGATGAAGCCGCTGGCTCCCGTGAGGAAGACACGCATAGGGAACCTCCTTGGTTCGCGATCCACGATGGCACCGCCGCGGCGCTCGCGAAATACACGGCCGTCTCCCGTTCTTGCCCGATCGTCTACGCGGGGGCTAGGCTTCCACCGTGATCCCCGGGCGCGACACGTTGAAGGACCTCATCACTTGGTGGTGCCCCAGCGACGGCGTGCACGCCTCGCCCGTGCCCGGAATTTCTTGCATCAAAGTCTCGCGCCCGCAGCAACGCGCGAAGCGGCACTGGCGCGCGTCGTTCTGCATCGCCGTGCAGGGCACGAAGGAGATCCTGCTCGAGGGGCAGGTCTATCGCGAGCGCGAACCGCACTACATCGTCAGCCCGATCGACCTGCCCGTGACGAGCCGGGTCGCGGGGGTGTCGTCGGCGCGGCCGCTCTTGGGCCTGAAGATGGACTTCGATGCGGTCGCGCTGCGCGAGGTCGCGGCGCAGCTCGACCGCGCGCGGCCGGACGACGTCGAGCACACGGGGCGCGCGATCTTCATCGGCAAGGCGAGCGACCGCATGCTCGACGCCGCGAGCCGGCTGGGCGCGCTGTTCGCGACGCCCGACGATGCGACCGTGCTCGCGCCGCTCGTGAGGAAGGAGCTGATCTTTCACCTGCTGAAAGGCCCCGACGGCCCGGCGATTCGTCAGCTCGTGCGCGCGGGCAGCCAGGCGCACCGCATCGCCGAGGCGGTCCATCACCTGCAGGCATCGCTCGCCGAGGACGTCGATATCGCCTCGCTCGCGCGCACCGCAGGGATGAGCCGGGCGGTGTTCTTCAAGCGGTTCAAGGAGGCCACCGCGATGAGCCCGCTGCAGTACCAGAAGCGCCTGCGCCTGCTGGAGGCGCGCCGCCTGATGGTCGAAGAGGGCGCGGGCGCCGAGGTCTCGGCGTTCCGCGTCGGCTACACGAGCGCCTCGCAGTTCAGCCGCGAGTATTCGCGCATGTTCGGCGACGCGCCGCTACGCGACACCCGCGCGCTGAAGCAGACGGCCGCGGTCGTCCACGATATGTAGTCCGACCGCGTCTCGCCGCGACGCCCGGATGCCGCGATCACGGAACCTGAACCGTGACCTGCCCGGGGAACGAGATCTGAATCACGCCGCCCCACATGCACATCAGCTTCGAGCTGTTGTTCAGCGCGGGCATGTTCGCCAGGAGCACCGTGGGGGCACCAACGATCCACGGCGCCGGCGTGTTCGGAATGCACGGCATCGGCGTGAGCACGCCCATCGCCGCCGCCGTCGCCGCGGCCACCATCGGGTTCGCCAGGCTTTGACACATCCCGAACGGCAGCACGTTCAGCATCGGCTTGCCATCCATGATGTTTGCCAGCGGTCCCGCGCTGTTCAGCGTGCGGTTCGCGGGCAGCACCGTGAGCGTGCTCGGCGCCACGCCGAAGCTACATTGCATCATCCCGCCCATGCATACGTGCTGGCCCATCGTCAGCCTCCCGCGAGCTTGTTCACGATCTTGTCGAAGAAGGACGTCTCCTTCTCCTCCTTCGACTTCGGAATGCCCTTGTCGTCGTACTCGGTTTCGCCGCGCTTCTCGCCGTCCTTGTACGTCGCCTTCGCCTTCAGCTTGCCTTGCACGTCGTAGCTGAACGACTCGCCCTGCTTCTTGCCGTTGTCGTACGTGGCGCGCTCGCGGACCTCGCCGTTCGGGAAGTACTCGATCACTTCCCCGTGCAGTTTGTCCGCCTTGTAGTTCGCTTTTCGCAGCGTGTTGCCCTTGCTGTCGAAGAACAAGGACTCGCCTTCGAGCTTGCCGTTCTTGTAGAACGAGCGCACGACCTCGTTGCCCTGCTCGTCGAACGACAGGAACGGGCCGTTCTGCTTGCCCTTCTCGAAATGCATGAGCGTCCGCAGCCGGCCCTCGTCGTAAAGACGCGTCGGCCCGTGCTGCTCGCCCTTCACGAACGTGACGATCTGCGAGATCTTGCCGTGCTCGTCGAAGAGCTTCGTCTCGCCGTGCAGCACGCCGTTCTCGAAGGACGAACGCTCGACCTCGCGCCCCTCCGGGTCGTACGAGATCGAGAGCCCGTGCAGCTTGCCGTTCGCGTAATTCGCCCGGTGCGCGATCTGCTTTTCGGTCTCCCCGTACTGGACGAACTCGCCGTGCAGCACGCCCTCTTCCATCTGGAACCGGGAGATCAGCTTGCCGTTTTCGTCGCGCTCTTCGTGGTCGGTCGGCATCGGGCCCTCGCTCAGTTGATCTTCACCATGCCGCCCTTCAACGTCAGCATGCCGCCGCCCTCCACCGCCGCCTGCGCGCCGCCCTTCGCCTTCAGCGCGATCGCGCCCTCGAGCGTCATGTTCGTCCCGCCCTTGGCCTTGAAATCGGTGCCGGCCTTCAGCGTCATCCCCGTCCCGGACTCGGCCTTGAAGTCCGTGCCCGCCTTCATCGTGAACGCCTGCTTGGCCTTGATCGTGACGCTCTTCGCCTCGATCACGAGGTCGCCGTCGACCTTGATCGTGTAGTTCTTCGTCACCTTGTAATCGAGGTTCGCCTTGTTCGTGTGCGCCTCGTCCTTGGTGATCTCCAGCGTGCGTTTGCCCTTCACGCTGTGCGTCTCGTCGCCCTTGTCGACCTTGATCGTGCGGTTGCCCTTGGTGACCGTGAGCGACTCGTTGCCCTCTTCGATCGTCACCTTCCGCTCGTTCTTGACGTTCTTCGTGTAATCGTGGAGGACCTTGACCGTCCAGTCGTTCTCCACCTCGAAGAGCATGTCCTTCTGGGCGTGCGCGTAGAACTCCTCGCTGTCCTTCTTGTCCTCGAAGCGCAATTCGTTCCCCGCGTCGCCTTCCTTCGTCGAGCGGCTCAGGATCGTGCTCTTCGTCTGCGCGCCCGGCAGCCCATAAGGCACCGTCTGCTCCGCGTTGTACACCGAGCCCGTCACGAGCGGCCGGTCCGGATCGCCGTCGATGAAGCTCACGACGACCTCTTGCCCCATGCGCGGCAAGAACCACGCGCCCCAGCTCTTGCCCGCCCAGGGCTGCGCGACGCGCACGAAACACGAGCTCTTGTCGTCCTTCGCGCCCTTGCGATCCCAGTGGAACTGGACCTTGATGCGCCCGTATTCGTCCGTCCACTGCTCCTCGCCGCTCTTGCCCACGACGACAGCCGTCTGCGTGCCGGGGATCGCGGGCTTCGGCGTGATGCGCGGCGGGCGGTACGGCGTCTTCTTCGGGAAGCCCTCGAAGGTATTCGTGTACCCCTCTTGGCTCGCCCGATGCACGACGCCGCCGAGGACCCAGTCGGTGTTCGCGTCGTCCCGATCGTGTTCGTCGAGCTTGAAGGCGTGGCCCGCGGTGAAGGCGCGACAATTGGACGAGCCGGACAAACGCACGGCCCGCGCCTCCTCCGCCTCGATGCGGAGCTTCGCGCGCGCGTCGCCCGGGCTCTTCTCGATGTGCCCGCCCGGGTACTCGAAGAGCTCGAGTTTGCCCGATTCGCCCGAGACCTCCGCGAGCAGCGACGTGCTCGGCATCTCGAAGTTGTAATCCGTCGACGCGTACTTCCCCGCGACGATCTCCTCTTCGAGCGTGCACTCGACGACCGCGTCCTCGTCCGTCGACGAGGAGAACTGCTCGACGAACCGCGCCTTGTCGAGGTTCGGACACGGCACGGCCGACGCGCTGTCGTCCGAGAGCACCATCACGTGCTTGCCGTCCTCGTGCGTGAAATAATAGTGGATCCCCTCGTCCTCCATGAGACGCGACACGAAATCGAGCGCGGTCTCCTGGTACTGCACGCAGTAGGGGCGCGGCGTGTACGAGCCCTTCAGCGAATCCTTGAAGTGCTCGCCCGACGAGAAGCCGAGCTCCTGGAAGAGCGCCTTCAGGATGTCGGGGACGCTCTTCTCCTGGAAGATGCGGCAATCGCTGGTCTTGCCGAGGAGCCACAACCACGGGTGCAGCTCCGCGCGGTAACGCGTCTGCTTGCCGACGCGACCTGCCTGGACGAACCGCGTGCAGATCCCGTGGATGAAGCGCGGCTTCTCCTTCGCCATGCCCCGGATCGTCAAGGTCACGCCCTTGCCGACGATGGCCTTGAAGTCGAGCGCTTTTTCTGGCGACACGAGCTCGAGCTCGAAGCGGAAGAGCCCCGAGATCCGCTCTTCACCGTGCAGATCGACGAGCAGAACCGCGTCCGCGCCGAAAGGCGTCGAGATGGCGATGCCGAGGCTGCCCTGCGGATAAGGCATGGATCTCGGAAAGAGCGTACCGGGCTTCTCGGGCTTTCGGCAAGAGGCTTGATCTCCGGCGCGCGCTCATCGAAGATCACCCGACCGTGGTGCGCTTCTGGGGAGAGACCAGCCGATGACGTTCTTCCGAACGGGCATGGGGCTCTTCCAGCTCGGCCGCCCCAGGCTCCCGAGCCGCGACGAGGCCGCAGAGACCCTCGCGCAAATCGCCGAAAAGCCGGGCGGCGCGCGGTATCTGCGAGGCGTGCTCGCCGACGACGTCCCCAAGACCCTCGTCGAGGCGATGCCCGACGACGAGGTCTTGGTTTCGCTCACCGAGCGCATCACGACCGGGCGCATCACGTTCGTGCTCTTGCGCCCGCGCGACATCCGCGCGCCGGGCTTCTTCGTCGAGGGCGACGCGACGGGCGCCGTGATGGGCCCGGAAAACAAGGCCGGCGATCTGCGCCCCGCGCCCGAGGTCCCGCCCGAGTATCCGGTGCTCGCGCGCGTCGAGAGCGATCAGGTCATCGAATCCACGGCGAAGCTCGTCGC
Source organism: Polyangium sorediatum (assembly GCF_029946465.1). Classification (NCBI taxonomy): domain Bacteria; kingdom Pseudomonadati; phylum Myxococcota; order Polyangiales; family Polyangiaceae; genus Polyangium; species Polyangium sorediatum. Next base: position 40,768 of record NZ_JARZHI010000079.1, on the reverse strand, counting down.
GGATCTCGCGGCGCTGCTCTTCGGCAGGTTCGCCCGGGAGAAACGCGAATCGACGATCGCACGCACGTACGTGCTCGTCGCGGGCGAGGAGGGCACGCGGATCCAGGGCGCGCGCAGCACGGTCGATATCGCGCTCGACACGGCGCGGTGGCCCGGCGGCGGCCTCGGTCGGCCGAAGCCCTCGGTGCCGGTCGAATACAAGAGCGCCGCGAAGAGCACCGGCGAGAGCGCGCGCTTCGCGATCGATAAGCTCTCCGCCTCGCTCGGCCCGGCGTCGCCCCCGACGTCGAGCCGCCCCGCGCCCGCGGTGCCGGACGCCTTCGTCAACGTCGCGAGCGGCACCGCGCAGACGACGAAGGGCGCTGTCGACTCGCTCGGCAAGAGCTTCGCCGACCTCTTCCGCCCAACGCCCTTCGTGCGTCCGCGTAACGCGAGTCCTGTCGAATGAGCGCCGAGACGACAGGCTTCGGGAACGTCTTGCTGGGCCGCCCGCGGCGTCTCGATCGGCACGGCATCCTCGCGTTCTTGCGGAACGTCGCGCTCGATCGTCGCGGCATGCTGGAGCTGCGACGTTTGCTCGCCGAGGAGCTGCATCGCTCCTCGATTCATCACCTCCGCGACGAGGTCGTGATCGAGCAGCTCGCGGAGCGATACCTGCGCGGCTCGCTCTCGCTCGTGCTCGTGCGCCCGCACGACGTCGAGCTCGAAGGCTTCATGGTGGAGGGCGCGGACGCGACGCCCCTCACGGGACCGAAAAACGAGGCCGGTGATCTGCGCCCCGCGCCCGAGGTGCCGCCCGAGTATCCGGTGCTCGCGCGTGTCGAGTCCGATCAGGTGATCGACTCCACGCTGAAGCTCATCGCGAAGCTCACCGATCTGCTCTTCGGCTCGTTTGGCCTGCAAAAACGCCCCTCGACGCTCGCGAAGGAGCTCGTGCTCCTCGCGGCCGACGAGGCGCGCGGCGTGAAGACGGCGAACACGAAGGTCGATCTCGACCTGACGCTTCAGCTTCATCCCCAAGGCGGCGCCATCGTCCCCGATCCGCAGGTCAAGGACGCGTACGTCGCGGCCGCGGCCGAGATCGCGGCCGGGCCGCATCCGGCGGCGAAGGGGATCATCGATCTGATCTTCCCGCTCGCGCGCGTCGACACCTCGCGCAGGTTCGACAATCCCGTCGGGGCAGGGCCGGTCAAGAGCGACGAGGCGGGCGCCGCAGGGACGTTTGTCGAGATCGAACTCGTCGACGACGGCGATCCGCCGAAGCCGTATGCCAACACGCGCTACCGGATCGAGCTCAAGGGCGGCAAGGTCGTCGAAGGGACGCTCGACGAGAACGGCAAGGCGCGCGTCGAGGGCATTCCGGAGGGCAGCGGCAGGCTCTCCTTCCCGGACATCGACGGGCGGCTCTGGGGAGACACCGTCCCGGGGAGCGCGGGGGCGAGCGCGTCGTCTGCGGCGAGCGAGAGCGAGGACGAGACGTCGTTCGTCGAGATCGAGCTCGTCGACGACGCCGATCCGCCGAACCCGGTGCCCGGCGCGCGGTATCGCCTGGAGCTCGCGGACGGCAAGGTGATCGAGGGGACGCTCGACGACAAGGGCAAGGCGCGCGTCGAGGGCGTCGCGCCGGGCAGCGGGACGATCACGTTCCCGGATGTCGACGGGGGCGCGTGGGGCCCGGGCTGATCGGTTTTTCGAGAGGGTGAATCCATGGAGTACGGCGAGCGCTTCCTCCGAGAAGGCATGAAAGGCCCGGACGTACGGGAGCTGCAAATTCGGCTCGCGGGCTTCTCCGGCAAGCTCCCCGACGGCGATTTCGGCCCGGGTACGAAGAAATCGGTCGAGCAGTTCCAGAAGGACTACATGAAGATCCCGCCCACGGGCGAGGTCGACAAGGCCACGTACGAGTCGATCGACGGCTTCATGGCCAAGTACCCGATCGATTTCGCCGCGCTGAAATGCGTCTGCGGCAAGTGCGGCGGGTTCGGCAAGGGGCGGTACAACAAGGAGTACAACAACACCCCCAAAGTGGAGATGTACCACAAGTATGAGTATCCCGGCATTCACCGGGTCCTGCTCTTCACGGTACGGGCGCTCCGCTTTTATTCGCCGTATGCCCTCAAGGTGAACAGTTGCTACCGGTGCTGGCACGACAACGAGCAGCACAATCGGAAGAGCACGAACCACATGGGCAAGGCGATCGACCTCGACACGGACGGCGCCAAGGAGACCGACGCCAAGCGTGCCAACGAGGTCCGGAAGGTCGCCGTCGACAAATGCAACTGCACGGACGGCTGGGTGGCCGGCAAGAAGGGGCTCGAGCCGGCGAGCATCGCGCCGACCTGGGTGCACATGGATGTGCGCGAGCTCGGCTCCGATTACATGGGCCCCGAGTACTTCGTCCAGGACGAGGCCGCGCTCAACAACAAGAAGCCCATCACGGCCAAGGGCTTCGAGGAGGCGCCGGCTGACAAGCCGGCCACGCCCAAGCCGACCGAGCCGTCGAAGACCACGACGAGCACGCAGACCACGGGGCAGTTCGCCGGCTTCGGCGAGAAGCTGAAATGGGTCAAGCCGAAGCGCGCCGTCAGCAAGATTTACCTGCATTGCTCCGCGTCCGACAACGCGAACCACGACAATGTCGAGACGATGGACACGTGGCACAAGGAGCGCGGCTGGCCGGGCATCGGCTACCACCTGTTCATCAAGAAGGACGGCACCGTCCTCCACGGCAGGAACCTCGAATACATCCCCACGGCGCAAGCGGATCACAACACGGGCTCGATCGCGATCTGCCTGCACGGGCTCGCCAAGGACAAGTTCACCGAGGCGCAATACAAGGCCGTGCGGGGCCTCGCCCGCACCTTGCACGACGCCTACGACGGCAAGGTGACGTTCCACGGGCATTGCGAGGTGTCGACGAAGTCCTGCCCGGTCTTCGATTACAAGAAGGTCCTCGAGCTCGACGCCGGCAAGCTCGGCAAGGACGTCAAGGGCGACTCGAAGGGCCCGACGGGCGAGACGACGCCGTCAAATCCGACGACCACACCGACGACGCCGACGACGCCGACGACGAACCCGTCGACGAACCCGTCGACGAATCCGACCCCCAGCACGGGGGGTGGCGGGACGCAGGCGGCCGTCGATTACAAGAACCTCACGCTGTATGCCGACGTGAGGAACCGGCTGCAAAGCTCGGAGGCCAAGGACGGCAACCTCCGCTATCGCGACGTGGTCATCAGCGGCGCCGAGACCAAGGTCCGCGAGCTCTTTCGCGACGTGCTCGCGCCGTACGCGAAAAAGACCCTGCGCGATTTTCCGAACCAGGACGACCGGCTCAAGATCATCGCCCGAGTCGTCGAGGCGCACGAGGGCTTCGTCGACCACATGTACGTCGACTCCCGTGGTCTGCTCACGGTCGGCATCGGCACGATGATCGACGCCGAGAATGCGGCGATGATCGACGAGCTGCCCCTCACGCTTGGCGGCAAGGCCGCGACCTCGGCCCAGCGGCAGACCGACAAGAAGGCGTGCAAGGCCGTCTACGATCAGAATTCGAGCTCGCCGCCCCTCTTCACGGCCTATACCGGCGTCACGAAGTGCCGCCTCTCGCACGAGGCGAGCCGCGCGCAGTGCCAGAAGATGCTCAAGGCATTCGAGGATGCCTTGCTGAAATTTCCGAACAACGCCGCGCAGCTCAAGGCCAAGAAGGACGACCTCCCGTTCTTCGCCTGGGTCTGCATGGTCGATATGTGCTACGGCCTCAGCACCCGCCGCTTCACCGAGGAATGGCCGAGCTGCCTCAAGGCGATCGCCAACGGCAACTGGCAAGAGGCTGCAAAGCAGAGCTGGACGAAGGGCGTCAGTGCCGTCACGCAGGCGCTCCGCCACCATTTGCTAAGGGACGCGGCGCTCGCCCGCGCGGGCACGGGCACCGTGGAGGTCGTCGATACGGGCGGCGGCGCGCCGACGAACATCGAACAACCTTCGGAGACGTACGTCCCGCTCCTCGGCGACGTGGTCCTGCCCGTCGACCTCGGCGACGGCATCCAGGTGACCGAGGCCTCCCTCGCGAAGGCCTTCAAGCACACCGAAAAGGACCACGCGGGCGGTTATTTCCCGCTCGGCGTCAATACGGTCTGGCACGGCGGCGTGCATTTCCACGTCGACAAGCAAGCCCCGGTGCGCGCGATCGCCGACGGCGAGATCGTCGCCGCCCGCCTCGCGCCAAAGGGGGCCGACGCGATCAAGGCCTACGGCAGCCGCAATTTCATCCTCGTTCGCCACGCCCTGCTCGGCCGCGCGCTCGAGACGCTCGCGAACAAGGGCGACGTCTTCGACGACAACAAGCTGTATCCGTTCTTCACGCTCTACATGCACCTCGATCCGCAGCCGCTCGAAAAGGGCAATGCCAAGCTCGCGGATGTGCGGTGGCTCCGGGCGGCGGGCGCCGGCGGGAAGTCCATTTCAGGTTCGGTCGGCGAGGGCGCGACGAACCGCACGGCCGACGTGAAGGCCGTGCAAGAGCTTCTCATTGCGCACGGGGCCGATCTCGGCTCCGCGGGCGCCGATGGGGTTTGCGGCAGCAAGACCAAGGCCGCCATCGCCGCCTTCCAGGAGCCACTCGTCAAGCAAAAGATCCTCAGCGCGGCGGACGGCCGCGTCGACGTCGGAGGCAATACCTGGAAGCAATTGAACCAGGGGCCCGGCGCGCCGGCCGGGGGCGATTTTGATGCGGCCCTCGTCAAGAAGCTCGCGGCCGGCGAGTTCGCCGAGGTTCGCCGCCCGGTCCGGGCCGGTGAGGTGCTCTGGGTGGCCGGCGAGCAGGGCAACGTGGCGAATCGTGCCCCTGTCGTGCATGTCGAGATCTTCTCGGAGGCGAACCTCTTCCCGCATTTCTCGGCCGTCGAGGACAAGGACGAGGATTTCACCATCGATTGCAAGCCGCTCATCGACATGGTCGACCAGGACCTCATGGGCGACAAGGCGGACCTGACCGCGGCCGAGCTCGCGGGCTTTTATCGCTCCGACAAGGCGCAGAAGGTCCGCAAGTTCGCGTGCAAGTTCACGACGGAGTGGGGCGCGAACCTCGACAAGGCGCTCGAACGGCTCGAAGGCCGCTTCGATACCTGGGGCCTCCGGGACGCGCTCGAACCTTATACCTGGTACACCGACGCGGAGATCAGCCGGCTGAAATTGCCGCCGAAGCTCTCGTGGCATTACAACCCCGTCGCCTTCGTCCAGGAGCTCGCCCACGCGGGCGTGAAGACCTCGCCCGTCGACGGCCAACCGCCGCCGATCCTCGAAGGCGAAGGCGCCGTCACGGGCACGGTCCCCTTCTTCTGCCAGGCCGACGACAAGTGGGCCGCAATCAAGCTGAACGACAAGGTCGGTTCGCAATCAATCAAGCAGGCGGGCTGCGCGATTTCGTCCATCGCCATGGTGCTCGCCTACTTCGGCCGCGACGTGAACCCGAAGCACCTCGACGCCTTCCTCGACGCGAAAGGCGGCTACGACGAAAACAATTGCGTCTACTGGGGCACCGCGTTCGCCTATCGTCCCTGGAAACAAGGCGATCCGAGCGGCGATGACGCATGGTCCTCCAAGGCGACCACGGGCCCTGCCATTCGCAACGTCCTGAACTCGGTCCGGCTGAACGGTGACAAACCCGGCGGCGGCAAGTACACCGAGGCCGACCTCAAGGTCGCCCTCGACGCGCAGATCGCGCGCGGCGTCCCCACGGTCATCCAGGTGCGCTCGGCGCATTATGTGGTCGTCTTCGGCCGCAACGAGCAAGGCGGCTACGTGATCAACGACCCGGGCAAGAGCAAGGGCCAGGGCGTCGTGCTCACGGACAAGATCACGCAGATCATCCAGTACGACGTCGACGGCCCGATCAAGCCCCTCACGCAAAACCTCCCGGACTACGAGCCGTGGACGACGAAGGCGCTGCTCGCGGAGCTCGGCAAGGCGAAGAGCCCGGCGCGCGAGGCCATCCTGGAGGTCCTCTGCAATCGCAGCGCGAACGTCCATTTCCAGGTGATCGAGAGCCAGGAATGGGACGGCGACGAGATCTACGTGGAGATGTCGAGCGGGAAGGGCACGAGCATCAGCTCCACCGTGTCGCTGGAGGACGGCGAGTCGGGCACCGTCGAGGTCCCGCTCGCGGGTGTCTTGCCCTTCGACGGGCCCCTCACGGTCAAGGTGTACGAGAACGACCCGGGCCTCGACGACCTCATCACCACGTTCACCTGGAAGCCGCCGTATGACCGCCTCTTCGTCGACGGCAAGGGCGACGGCGCGCATTACCACATCACGTGCATGTTCGAGGCGTCGGCCGAGACGCCGCCCAAGGCGCCCGATTACAAGGGCATGAAGTCCACGCAGATCGCCGCCGTGCTCAACGACCCGAAGCAGGCCGCGAATCACTGGGCGGCCCGAGAGGAGCTCGCCAAGCGCGAGGTCGTGGTGAAGGTGCACGTCGTCGACACGGAGGACACGTTCGGCGCCGATCACGTCTTCGTCGAGCTCGCGTCAAATGGAAGGAAGACGCTCACGAAGCCGGTCCCGCTCGAAGACGGGCAGGAGCACACGTTCAAGATCCCGCTCCGTGATCTCATGCCCTTCTCGGGCACGGTCCTCTTGCGGATCTACGACGAGGACACGATCGACGACGACCTCATCATCGAGGACGCCTGGATGCCGCCGTATGCCCCGCTCGTGATCGGCAAATCGCAGCGCTTGGCCTCGCAGAAGGCGAGCTCGGCGGAGTACTGGGTGACGATGCACTTCGCCGACGCGCCCCCGGCAAACCAGAGCACGTCGAGCAGCAGCAGCAGCGCGAGCAGCAGCAGCTCGTCGTCGTCGTCGTCATCGTCGTCCTCGTCCGGAGGCGGCGGCAGCACGAGCGTGAAGGGGCTCGGGCCGCCGTACACGTCCACCGTGAAGGACGGCGTGGAGTACCTCTCGCCGAACTTCACGCACCCCGAGTTCATCCGTTCCTACAAGGCGACGCAGCTCAAGATCGACAACTCGATGACGGCGGAGCACAAGACCGCCGCGATCCACCTCTGCCGCGACATCCTGGAGCCCATCCGCGCGCACTTCGGCAAATCGATCGGCGTCGGCAGCGGCTACCGCAGCAAGGCGCTCAACGACAAGACGAACGGCGCGTCGGCCACGAGCCAGCACATGAAGGGCGAGGCGGCCGACTTCGGGGTCAAGGCGACTGCGAACATCGACGTCTACAACTGGATCGCCTTCGAGTCGGGCCTCGATTTCGACCAGCTCATTTACGAGCACGGCCCCGACGGCTGGCTCCACATCAGCTACACGGACCCAGCGAAGACCGGCAAGCCGAATCGAAACCAGATCGTCATCGCCACGGACGTGCACATCACGCCGAAGAAGCGGCCGGAGGACCTCGCGTACGGACCGAAATTCAAGAACGGCAGCTATGCGACGGCAACGACGTACACCCATCACGAGCGGTGCCGATGCCCGACGTGCAAGAAGGCGAATCCTGCGGGCGGAGGCTCGACCACCCCGTCGGGCAGCTTCGGCGTGACGAAGGTGGAGGGACCCGCGAAGCTTGACGCGTGCTGCGGGGATGTTGTCTTCAAGGTCACGGGGTTCCGGGGGAACCCGACGGAAGACGACAAACTGCGCCTCCGCTGGCGCGTCTCGACGGACAAGGGGCATGTCCTGTGGGATGCCCTCGAACCGGTCATCGTTTCCGCCCAGGGGAACGGAAAGTCGCCGCCCTCCCCGGCGGACGTGACGTTGCCCTTCACGGAGCTCGTGGAGCGTTCGACGCTTCAGGATTTGCCAATCGGCACGAAGCTCACGATTCATGCGTTCTTCACCGACCCGAAGACCGACGGCGCGAGCATCACCGTGACGCTGGAGCAGGGGCCCGACGACGGGATCTGCGCGTTCATCGGGCTCGTCCGGAGGGCGGAGGCGCTCGCGGCCGATTGGGACGGCGAGGATACGCTGAACGCTCTTCGCAGGCTCTCGGCGACGGACACCATGCTGTTCCGGTACTTCTACGGCACGGTCATGGCCGGAAAGTGGGCCGACTGGACGGATGGCAACGTGATCTCCGACCAAGCGGTCTCGGACGCCATCCGGCGGCGAGCCATCCACGGCCACGACAACGCAGGGAACGAGCTCGGCGTGGTCAAGGATTGTCGCGGCCAAGCGCTGGCGTTGGGGCACGTCTTCTCGGGGATGTCGGCGGGGCCGCACCGTGACGAGTCCGTGACCATGGCGCACGGCGTCGACAACCTCTACGCCGTCACGATCTCAGGCGACCTCGGACAGTCGGCGATCCAGTACTACCATTACCAGAAGACCAAGCGTGGAGAGGCGACCACGCGTCTGCTCGGCGGGCACGCCACGGACACCGAGGCGACCGACGCGGAGCTCGTGGGCGACATCGACGGGTTCCTGCTGGGGCTCGCGTATCCGTCCTTCGAGGACACGAACGTGAGCGAGGTGCTCACGAAATACTATTGCGATCCCGTCTTCATGACGGAGGGGGTGCCCCACGTGCACTTCCGCAAGCGGTATTCGACGTTCAACGAGATGGTCGACTGGGACAAGCTGCCGGACCAGGTCGACCGCTTCATGCGCGCCTACGGCGGGTTCCGCGGCCTCATGCCGCATGAGCCCGTCCCCCCGGATCGTTACGGGGGATCCGAGGCGTGGGATCGATACAGGAAGGCCGAGGCAGACTACCAGGGCCAGCTCGCCGAGATCACGGAGCTGTCGAAGAAGATCGTGGCCGAGTTCAAGTGCTGGCTCGAAGATCGGATCGCGGCGGAAGGCAAGAAGTAAAAGGCCGTCTCAGACCGAGAGCTCGAACCGCGGCGTCACGTCGAGCGCGTTGACGAGCTTCGTCCCGTCCGCCGAGCGCGCGACGAGCGTCATGCCCTTGACCAGGATCGGTTTGTCGGCGAGCGCCTTCTGCGTCGCCGCGTCGTTCTTGCCCGTGACGGGGAGCTTCTCGATGCGCTGGAACGACTCGATCGCCGCGGTCGTCGCCTCGTCGAGTTTGCCCGAGCGATCACGCCCGTAGAGCCCGAGGTTGTAGAGGCGCGCCTGCACCCCGCGGATCGTGTCGATCGGATCGATCTCGCCGAGCGCGAGCTTGTACGTCATCTGTCGTTTCGAAAGCTCCAGCTCGATCTCCGGTTGCTCGGCCAGAATTTCGGCTTCGAGCATGCCGTCGCTGCCCGTCGTCCCCTCGAACACGCGCTCGCCGCACGTGAGCTTCCACGGCTCGCTCGCGAGCGGCTTTCGGCTCGCCGTGAGCTTGAGGTAGATGCGGATCTTCTCGCGCTTGATGATGAACTTGTGCGCCTTGCCCGATTGGATCTGCGCCTGCTTCGGCACCGGCTTCGGGAGCGTCACCTTGTCGCCGGGCTCGAGCACGTTCGGGTCTTTGCGCGTCTTGCGCAGCGCCGCGTTCTCCGGCGCCTCCCACACGGCTTTCCAGGGAAGGCCGTACTTGGCCGCGATGGTCGCGATGCACTCCCCCGGTTTGACCTCGTGCGTAATGCCTGCCATGGCGATCCCGCAGGGGATGATACACGCCGCGGCGCCCGATCACTCCATCAAAAGACCCATGCGCGCGAAGCGCAGGAGCTTCTGCTCCATGATCTCGGCGAAGACGTCTCCGTCCACGCAAGGCGCGCCGTTCATCTCCACCGACACCACGCCGCGCCGCGCTTCGTCGAGCGCCGCCTCCGTGAGCGCGGCGGCGTCGCGCGTGCCATCCATGCGCGCGAGGACCACCCGATCAAACGAATCGACCTGCACACCCTCGTGCAGGAGCGTGGTGCAAAACGGGCTGCCGATGCTCGCCTGATAACGTGCGAACGGGAAGGCGCGTGGCCTTTCGTCGGGCGCCCGCGCCGCGGGTTTCGCCGAGGCCCAGAGCCGGATCGCGCCCTTCGTGTAGAGGCCGAGCAGGTTTCGCGCGAGCCGCGCCCGCGCCTCGCCCTCGAATGCGGCGAGCCCGAGTTTTTCGCCGGTCTCCCAGGCGAGCGCGTCGAACGAGAGCCCGCCCGGCGCGTACGCGGCGAGCGTGACGAGCGCGGCCTTGAGCGTCGCCTGGTCCGTGCCGATCGCGCCGCCCGGCCCGACGAACGTCTCCTCGACGCCCTCGGCGAGGTCCGGCGCCATGGCCCCCGGCGAGAGCGGCGAGGCGAGCACGAGCGACGAGAGGCGATCGGCCGAGACGCGCGGCGAGAGCGGCGCGTCGTCGCGGCAGAGGATGGCGCGTCGAAAACACCGGAGCTCGAGGAGGTCGAGCGATTGCTGGACGGCGACGAGATCGTTTCCTGCCCGCGCGCGGACGGCCTCGGCGGCGGCGGGCCCGAGGCGCTCGGGGAAAACGAGCGGCACCTGGGCGTCGGTGACGAAGGCGAGCCCAGCGTCTTTCATGTCGCGGGCGAAGTCGGCGAAGTACTCGGCGTGGTTGTACGTGACGAGGTGCTCGCCGAGCAGGTAATGATCCGAAAGCTCGGCGATCGTCTCGAGCTCGCTCGCGAGCCAGGCGCGCGTGGGATCGGAGCGAAGCGTCTCCGTGCCGAGGAAGCGCAAAAAAGCGCGCGCTTTTTCCACGCGCTCGGCGGCCGAGCCCTCGGCGGGGACCTCGCGGCGGAGCATGTCGCGGATCGCGCCGCGCAGGTGCCAGCCGGGGAGGGTATTGAAGCTGATGTACGCGAGGCCGTGGGGCGCGAGGTGGCGCCGGACGACGCGTCGAATGGCCTCACGTGCGTCGTCGGGTACCCACGAGTAGACGCCGTGGCAGACGATGTAATCGAAGGCGTTGGGCTCGTCTTCGAATTCACGGATGTCGGCGAGGTGGAGGGCGACGTTGCGGAGGCGGGCGCCTTCGGCGTGTTTTCGGGCGACGGCGAGGGAGTCTTCGGCGCGGTCGAGGGCGACGAAGCGGCTCTCGGGGAAGGCGGCGGCCATGGGCAGGACGTTGCCGCCGGTGGCGGTGCCGATCTCGAGGACGCGGCAGCGAGCGGGCGGGGCGGGCCGGAGGCCAAAGAGGACGCCGATCGCGCCGAGGTGATCGGGGTGCGTCTCGGCGAAGGGCAGGGCCTCGTAGAAATAATCCTCGTTCGCGACGGCCACGCGCGTCCTCCGGAAGGGCGGGCCACCTTGGCGGGATCGGGGAGCGGGCGCAAGTGTTTGCCTTGAAGGGCCGATAGGCCGCATGCTGCGCGCTCGCCGGTCGCGCGTATGGATGGGCTGTCGTTGATTCTGGTCGCCGTGGTCTCCGCGCTCGCGCTGGTGATCGGGGTGCTCTTGCGGTCGCGCGGGGCGCTCGCGCGAGAGCTTCAGGCCGCGCGGGAGGAAGCGCGGGCGCTGTCGAAGGCGGCCGAGGAAGCGAAGAAGGCGCTGCCGGCGGCGGAGGCGGAAGCGGCGGCGGCTGCGGACGCGGAGGCGGAGGCGGAGGCGGAAGCGGCGGCGGAGGCGCGCGCGGCTGCGGAGGCGGAGGCGCGCGCGGCTGCGGCGGCGGCGGCGGAGGCGCGCGCGGAGGCGGAGACGTGGTCGCGAGAGCTCTCCGCGGCGCGGGAAGACCTGGAGAAACGCGAGCGGGAGCTTTCCGCGTTTCGGGAAGAGGTTGCGAACGGCGAGCGTGCGCTGTTCCAGCTTCGGGAAACGGTCGCGAAAGGGGAGCGGGAGCTTTCCGCGTTTCGGGAAGAGGTTGCGAACGGCGAGCGTGCGCTGTTCCAGCTTCGGGAAACGCTTGCAAAAGGCGACCGCGAGCGTTCCGAGGTTCGGGAGGAGCTTGCGCAACGCGAACGAGAGCTGTTCCAGCTTCGGGAAACGCTTTCAAAACGTGACGGGGAGCTTTCCGAGCTTCGGGAGGCGCTCGAAGCGCGCGAGCGTGCGCTCTCCGCGGCCGAGGAAGCGCTCGCGACACGCGACCGCGAGCTCGCCGCCGCGCGGGACAAGCCCGACGGCCGGACCGGGGACGTTTCCGCGGCGGCGCGGCGCATCGAGGAGCTTTCCCGCGCCCTGAGGCAAGCCGAGCAGGACGCAGAGTCGCTGTCGGTGCAGAAGGACGCGTTCGCGGTGGAGGTGCGGGCGCTGCGGGATGAGCTGGAGCGGCGGAAGAAGGCCGCGGAGCAGGCGGCGGCTGCGGCGGCGGCGGCGGAGGGGAAGCCGCTCTCCGCGGCGCCGTCGCGGAGGCCGGGGAAGCAGGCGCCACCGCCGGAGCCGGTGACGGCGTTCTTTTGTTTGATCTGCGGGGAAGGGAGCGCGGGGACGAAGCCGCATCGTTGCCTCGTGGAAGAGGCGGAGCTGGCGAAGAAGAAGGCGGCGGCGGTGGCGGCGGGGAAGCGGTAGGGGAGGTTTTACCTCACCCCCCGGCCCCCTCTCCCGGGGCGGGAGAGGGGGAGGAGGCGGGCGTCAGGGCAGCAGGGGCGGGGACGTGATCGCGAGGTGCGGGCGGTCCGTGACGCCCGAGATCGCCGTCACGACCCACGAGCCTCCGACGAACCGCGCGTGCATCACGTCCTTGGTCGCGTTGTTGAGGACGTAGACGATCTCCGCGGTGGCCGTGTTGAGGCCGCGGGTCACGGAGACCGAGCCGGTCACGGCCGTGCCAGAGACGTCCAGCGCGCCCGACCACGTGGAGTCCGTCGGATTGAAGGTCCTCGCTCGCACGATGTTGGTGCCGTCGATGTAGGCCAGCATCGCCCTGCCGTCGGCGAGCGCCGTCAACGAAGGCCGGCTCGACCACGCGCCGAGGTTGTTCGAGTTTCCGCTCCACGTTCCACCGGTGCTGCGGAGCTTTGACTTCCACTCGCCATCGCTGTCCTTGAACACGACGAGCAACGTCCCGCCCCTGAGGCGCGTGATGACCGGCAAACCCGCGGCGGTGACCTGAGTTTCGAACGAGGTCTGGTTGGTCCAGGTGTTCACGCCGGTTCGCGTGCGGAAAAAGAGGTCCTTGTTGCTCCCCGAACCATCATCGACGAAGACGACGTAGGGCGTCGGGGACGCTTCGGTGCCGAGATACGTGATGTCGGGCGAGATCACGCTAGCACCAATGGCGAGCTGATCCGCCTCTTCCTCCGTCGGGTTCCAGGTCCCGGCAGCGGCGTCGTACTGGCCGAACTTGACGCGTCCGGTCGTCGTCCCGCTGACGGTTTGGCTTCGCTCCCAGGTCGCAAGGATCGTGTTCGACGTGCCGACGGGCACGAGCATCGGCGTCGAGTTGACCGCCGTGGCGTTGATGTCCGCGAAGTTCCCCCAGCCAGCGGCCTGGGTCCACCGCACGGCCCGCGCCTTGAAGGTCGCGCCTTCATCGCGGATCGCAGCCAGGCCGACACCCGTCGTCGTGAGCGCGATGTCGGGCGGGACGGCCGTGAACGAGCCGGCCTTCGCCGTCGTCGTCCAGCTCGGCGTCGCGCTGTCCGCGTTGAACTCGGCGAGGAGCATGTCCGTCGCGTTGCTCGCCGCGAACAGCAACCGGCAGGGGCCGCACGCCCCGCCGCAGTCGAGAGCGGTTTCGTTGTGCGGTGCGCGGTCGTTTTGCACGCCGTCGTAACAAGTGGGCGCCGAGCACGTGCTGCTCCCGCCGCACACGCGGCTCGTGCAGTCGTCGCCGTCGCCGCAGCCCTTCGTGTCCGCGCACGTCTTGCCTTGCCCCACGCAGGACAAACCGCCGCAGTCGGTGTCGGTCTCCGCGCCGTTCTTCACGTTGTCGGAGCACGTGGGCACCTGGCAAACGTTGCCCGTGCACACGCCGCTCTGGCAGTCACCGGGAACGATGCACGCCTTGTCGTTCGCGCAATCGGCGGCGCACGTGCCGCCGCAATCCATGTCGGTCTCGGTGCCGTTCTTCACGCCGTCGGAGCACGTGGGCACCTGGCAGAGGTTGCCGGTGCACACGCTGCTCTGGCAGTCGCCGGGAACGCTGCACACCTTGCCGTTCGCGCAATCGTTCGGGCAGGTGCCGCCGCAGTCGGTGTCGGTCTCATCGCCGTTCTTCACCAGGTCGTTGCACGCCGGCGCCATGCAGAGGTTGCCGGTGCAAACGCCGCTCAGGCAGTCGCCGGGCACGCTGCACGCCTTGCCGGTGGCGCAGTCGGTGCAGGTCGGGCCGCCGCAGTCGACGTCCGTCTCGCCGCCGTTCTTCACCAGGTCGGCGCACGTCGGCATGAGGCAAACGTTGCCCATGCAGACGCCGCTCTGGCAGTCGCCAGGCCCGGTGCATCCCTTGCCGGTCCCGCAATCGAGGGGGCAGGTGCCGCCGCAATCGACGTCGGTCTCGGTGCCGTTCTTCGCCAGGTCGGTGCAGGTCGGCACCTGGCAGAGGTTCCCGGTGCAGACACTGCTCACGCAATCACCAGGGACCGAGCATGCCTTGCCGTTCGCGCAATCGAGGCAGGTCGGGCCGCCGCAGTCGACGTCGGTCTCGGTGCTGTTCTTGACGCCGTCGTTGCAGGTCGGCACCTGGCAGATGTTCGCGGTGCAGACGCTGCTCAGGCAATCCCCGGGAATCGAGCAGACCTTGCCGTTCGCGCAATCGAGGCAGGCCGGACCGCCGCAGTCGACGTCGGTCTCGTTGCCGTTCTTCACCAGGTCGGCGCACGTCGCGCCCTGGCAGACGTTGCCGGTGCAGACGGCGCTCACGCAGTCGCCAGCGCCGGTGCACGCCTTGCCGGCCACGCAGTCGGGGCAAACGGGACCGCCGCAATCGACGTCGGTCTCGCTGCCGTTCTTGACGACGTCGCTGCAGGTCGCCGTCTGGCAGATGTTGCCGGTGCAGACGACGCTCACGCAGTCGCCGGGGCCGCTGCACGCCTTGCCGGCCACGCAGTCGGGGCAAACAGGACCGCCGCAATCGACGTCGGTCTCGCTGCCGTTCTTGACCGTGTCGAGGCAGGTGGGCGCCTGGCAGGTGTTGCCGGTGCAAACACCGCTCAGGCAGTCACCAGCCCCGCTGCAGATCTTGCCCGAGGCGCAGTCGGGGCAAACGGGGCCGCCGCAATCGACGTCGGTCTCGTTTCCGTTCTTGACCGTGTCGAGGCAGGTGGGCGTCTGGCAGATGTTGCCGCTGCAAACGTTGCTCAGGCAGTCGGTGCCCGCCGCGCACTTCAGGCCGTTCGCGCAGTCGACGCAGGTCGGGCCGCCGCAGTCGACGTCCGTCTCGCTGCCGTTGTGCACGCCGTCCATGCACGTCGGAGCCTGACAAACGTTGCTCGTGCACACGGTGCTCAAGCAATCACTCGGTAGGTTGCAGGACTTGCCCGGGGAGCAACCCGTGCAGATCCCGCCGCCGCAATCGACGTCGGTCTCGTTGCCGTTCTTGTTCAGGTCGTTGCACGCTGCGTTCTGGCAGTGGCCACCCGTGCAGACGTTCGTCACGCAATCCGTGCCGGACGAGCAGACCTTCAGGACCGCGCACTTGCTGCACGAGGGGCCGCCGCAGTCGACGTCGGTCTCGGTGCCGTTCTTGACCTGGTCGGTGCACGTCGGCGACTGGCACTTCGCCATGATGCAGACGAGGCTGATGCAGTCGCCGTCGATCCCGCACGTCTTGCCCGCGGTGCAGTCGGGGCAAGCGAGGCCGCCGCAGTCGACGTCGGTCTCGGTGCCGTTCTTGATGCCATCGTTGCAGAGCGGCGCCTGGCAGATGCCGCCGGCGCATGCGTTGCTCTGGCAGTCCCCGCCCATCAGGCAGAGCTTGCCATTGACGCACTTGTTCGCGCAGGAGCCGCCGCAGTCGACGTCGGTCTCGGTGCCGTTCTTGACGTTGTCGCTGCACGTCGGCGACTGGCACACGTTGCCCACGCACGAGCCGGTCGTGCAATCACTCCCCGTCGCGCAGCTCTTGCCGACGCCGCAGTCGACGCAGGTCGGACCGCCGCAGTCGATGTCGGTCTCGCTGCCGTTCTTGACGCCGTCGTTGCAGAGCGCGGACTGGCAGGAGCCGTTCTGGCAGACGCCCGTGATGCAATCGCTCCCGGAGCTGCACAGCTTGCCGACGGCGCAATCGACGCACGCGGGCCCGCCGCAGTCGACGTCGGTCTCGCTGCCGTTCTTGGTGTTGTCACCGCAGCTCGGCGCCAGGCAGACGAGCCCGTTGCAGACGCTGCTCAGGCAGTCGCCGTTCACCACGCAAGCCTTGCCCGTCGCGCAGTCGGCGCAGTCCGGACCGCCGCAATCGACGTCGGTCTCGCTGCCGTTCTTGACCATGTCGTTGCACGCGCCGGCCTGGCAGACGAGACCGATGCAGACGCCGCTGAGGCAATCCGAGCCGGCGCCGCACGACTTGCCGTTCTGGCAATCGACGCAGGTCGGGCCGCCGCAGTCGACGTCGGTCTCGCTGCCGTTCTTGACGCCGTCGTTGCAGACAGGGGTCGTGCAGACGCTGTTCTGGCACACGCCGCTCGTGCAGTCCCCGGCGATGCTGCACGTCTTCGAGGGCGAGCACTTGGCGCAGCCCGCTCCACCACAATCAATGTCGGTCTCGGTGCCGTTCTTGACGCCGTCGTTGCACGTCGCGGACTGGCAGAGGGTGCCGGAGCAGACGTTGCTCTGGCAGTCCGACTGCTGGCCGCATGTGTCGCCGTTCGGGCACTTGGGGCACACGGCGCCGCCGCAATCGATGTCGGTCTCGCTGCCGTTCTGCACGCTGTCGTTGCACTTCGGCGCCTGGCAGGTGCCGAGGCTGCACACGCCGCTCTGGCAATCACCGTCCGTCGTGCAGATCTTGCCGACCGAGCAGTCGGTGCACGTCCCGCCGCAGTCGATGTCCGACTCGTTGCCGTTCTTGACGCCGTCGTTGCACTTCGGCGCCTGGCAGAGGTTGCCCGTGCAGACGCTGCTCTGGCAATCCGTGGTGCCCGTGCACCCCTTGCCGGCCCCGCAGCCGGCGCAGGCCGGGCCGCCGCAGTCGACGTCCGTCTCCGAGCCGTTCTTGATGCCGTCGTTGCACTGCGCTGCCTGGCAGGAGCCGTCCTTGCAGAAGTTCGCCTGGCAGTCGCCGTCGAGCTTGCAGAGCTTGCCGAGCGGGCACTTGGGGCACGTGCCGCCGCCGCAGTCGACGTCGGACTCCGAGCTGTTCTTGACGCTGTCGCTGCACGTCGACGCCTGGCAGAAGCCGCCCGTGCAGACGCCGCTCGAGCAATCCGTGCTTGCTGAGCACTTCTTGGCCGTCCCGCACTTCGAGCAGGCGGGGCCGCCGCAATCGACGTCGGTCTCGGACGCGTTCTGCTTGCTGTCGCCGCACGTCGGCGTCTGGCAGAAGCCGCCCGTGCAGACGCTGCTCGTGCAATCGCCGTCCGTCAGGCACTTCTTGAGGTCCGAGCAGTCGGGGCAATTCGGGCCGCCGCAGTCCGTGTCCGTCTCGGTCCCGTTCTTGACGTTGTCGTTGCACTCCGGCGTGGCGCACGTCGTGCTCACGCAGACGCCGCTCAGGCAGTCGGCGCCGACGGTGCAGCCCTTGCCGATCGGGCAATCCGCGCAGGCCGGGCCGCCGCAATCCGTGTCCGTCTCGAGCCCGTTCTTCACGCCGTCATTGCAGGTGCCCGCGCCGCACTTGGTGGCGATGCAGATCGAGCTCTCGCAGTCGTTCGGCTGCTTGCAGGTGAAGCCCGTGACGCAGGGCGGGCAGCTCGTGCCGCCGCAGTCGACGTCGCTCTCCGAGCCGTTCTGCACGTTGTCCGCGCAGTTCGCGCCCTGGCAGACGCCGCCCTGGCAGACGCCCGTCTCGCAGTCGCCGCTCGTGGAGCACTTCTTGTTGACCGGGCACTTGAGCGGGCAGGCCGCGCCGCAGTCGACGTCCGGCTCCGAGCCGCTCTTCAAGCCGTCGGGGCAGCAGAAATCGCCGTTGTCGATCGTGCTGTCGCAGTTGTTGTCGATCCCGTCGCAGACCTCCGGCGAGGACGAGACGTTCGGCTTGCAGAAGAGGCCCTCGGACGTGCAGATCGTCGTGCCCTCGGCACACGGGCCCGATTGCATGCCGTTCACGCAAGGCAGGCCGAGCCCCTGCACGCCATCGTCGACGGAGTTGTTGCAATCGTCGTCGATCGTGTTGCAGATCTCGGGCTGCTTCGTCACCTCACCGACGCACGGGCCCCACATGCCGTTCATGCATTGCCGCTTGCCGGCCTTGCACGCGCCCTTGCCGATGTCGGTCGGGTCGCCCGAGTAACACGCCTCTTCTTCGTTGCCGATGCAGCTACAGACGGGGTTCGCGTCGTCGATGACGCCGTTGCAGTTGTCGTCGAAGCCGTCGCAATCCTCGAACGTCGGGAGCACGTCGCCTTTGCAGTCGCCCCACGTGCCGTTCTCGCACTTCTGCTTGCCGGGCTTGCAGGTGCCCGTCAGGAACGAGTCCTTGGAGCCGCTGTAACACTCCTGCTCCTGGGTGCCGCTGCACTCGCAGCCCTCGTCGACCTGGCCGTCGCAATCGTTGTCGCGCTGGTCGCAGATCTCGATCTCGGGCATGACGTCGCCCAAGCAATCGGACCAGATGCCGTTTTCACAGCTCTGGAGGCCGTCCGTGCAGAGACCGACGTTGCGCGTCAGCGGATCGCCGCTGTAACACGACTGCATCCCGCTGCACTGACAGCCCTCGTCGATCTGGCCGTCGCAGTTGTTGTCGATGCCGTCGCAGATCTCCTCGGCCTGCGTCTGCTTGGGCACGCATTGGTTCGGCAGCCCGTTCACGCAGGCGGGCACGGAGACCCGGCAGGCGCCGTCGCCGCAGCTCAGCGGCGGGAGGTTCTCCTCGTCGCACGGGTTCGAGACGTAGTCGGTATCGAAGTTGAGGAGGTTCGTACAGCTCGTGACCACGCCGAGGCCAAAAAGCAGCACGAGCCAGGAAGCGAAGTGCTTGGTGCTCACCATTTTACATCAACCTCCACGGCACCCGCGTTCGGGCCCATGGTCGCTCCGACACGAACCTTCGGCGCCCCGCTCTCGAACTTGGACGGCGGGGGCTCGGTGAAATAAAGGAGGGCGCCCGCTCCGAGCGCCGCGAAACCGACCGGGAAAAGCACGGTGCTGATGAGCCCCGTGGCGGCGCCGGTGTCCTTCGCTCCCCGGCCCGTCGTGTTGCAGACGGTGCCGTCTGTCGTTTCGCGGCAATTCGTCTCGGCGGGCTCCATTTGCGCCCACGTGATGGCGCCCGTCACCGCGCCGCCGAGGATCGCCACGGCGCCGATGCCGCCGAGCGTGTAGGCCGCGACCCGCCGCGCCGAGATCCCGGGATCGAGCGCGGGCATGAGGGAAGGCACGGGCTGGAGGGGTTTGGCCGTCTTCGTGGGCGAGCCCGCCGTGGTCCCCTCGGTGGGAATCGTCACGTCGACGATGCGGTTTTCCCCCTCCCGCAGCGTGAACTTGGTGAACGTCGTGGCGCGGCCGGGGACCTCGGTCATGAGCACGTGCTCGCCCGGATCGATGAGCAGCGGCACGCCGATCGCGACCTGCACGAGCGGACCCTCGTCGAGGGGTTTGCGCAGGACGCGTGTCGTGCCGGGCGCCTCGCGCGGGACCCGGAGCACGACCTTGGGGATACGTTTTTCGAGCGCCTCGCGGCGCGCCGAGGCCGTCTCCTCATGGTCGCGTTCTGCCTTCTGCTCGGTGTCGGAGAGCTGGCCGAACGTGGCGAGGTAGTCGTCGTAGTGCACCGCTGCCGTGGCGATGCGCCCCCACTTGTCGTAACACTGCGCGATGCGGTAGAGGGTCGCGGGGCGCGGATCCTCGCGGTACATCTGCCTGAGCGCTTTGCACGCCTCGGCGTAACGACCCGCGTCGAGATCTTCCTGCGCCTTGTCGAGCGCGTTTTTCGCCTGTGCAGGCGCATCCCCGCTCGTGTCCTGCGCCCACGCTCGTTCGGTTCCGGCGTGAAACACCGCGAGGCCCGCGAGAAACCACAATACACACCGCATCGTGTGGGATGTTACAGGGCGATCCTCCAGCGGATCAAGAACATTGCGGCGATCGAAGGCTGTTCGAGGTGGTTGTCTTTTTCGTGTGGCTTCGTACGCGATCCAGCCCGAGGCGAACGTGTCGCCGGCTTGTCCGCGGCGTGAAACTTTGAGAACGTGGATGCGCGCCAAGGGCGCGAACGAGCACGCCATCCGCGCGTCCGAAAGGGGAGCACGAAGGTATGGAGAGGGTCCGTCACATCACCGGCTTCCGCTGCGCGGAGCACGCGTCCGTGGGCTGCGCAGCCGCGGCGTCCTCCTGAGGCTCCCGTGCGGCGGACCGGCCACCGTCTCCTCTCCACCACGCTCGCGGGCGCGCTCTTGGTCCTGACCACGCCGGCCGCGGCGCGCCCGGACGAACCCGCGCCGCCCGC
Source organism: Polyangium sorediatum (assembly GCF_029946465.1). Lineage (NCBI taxonomy): Bacteria > Pseudomonadati > Myxococcota > Polyangiales > Polyangiaceae > Polyangium > Polyangium sorediatum. Next base: position 20,421 of record NZ_JARZHI010000079.1, on the reverse strand, counting down.
GCCGTCGTCCACGCCCGCGCGCGAGGACACGACAATCAGCATTGAAGACAAACCCTCCGCGCCGCCGCGCCCGGCCCTGCGGCCGACGCCGCCTACGCCCGCGCCCGCGCCCGCGCCGAAGGAGCTGCCACCGGCGCGCACGCCCACGGTGCCGTATAGCCTCGGCCTGCTCGGCTTCAGCGCGGCGCTCGTCGTGACCGGCGGCGTCCTCATGGGGGTCGCCGACACGCACGTCGAGCGCTGCGGGGTCGCGGGTTGTTATGGCGTGCTCGATCCGAAGCTCGAGTTCGTCGGCCAGCTCGTGCTCGCCGGCGGCATCGGCATGAGCCTCGCCGCCGGCACGGCGGCAGCGGTGGGGCTCGCGTCCGACCGAAAGCCCGTCCCCCGCCGGAGCGACCATTTCACGGAGCTCGGCATCTTCGCGACGGCCCTCGGCGCGGGCCTCGCCGGCGTGAGCCTCGCGGCCGCCATGGCCCATAACGAGAATGTCGACGGCCTCGCGGCCCCGTTCATCCCCCGGGCTCTCGCGTTCGCGCTCGCGAGCACCGCTGCGGGGCTCGGCTTCTGGATTTACGGCGGGCGTGACGCGTCGAGCCCCACCGCCGCTTCTTTGCGCGTGGGGCCGACCTCGGCGCAGTTCACGGTACGCTACTGACTGCCATGGCCCCCCGTTCGTCCGCCGCGCCCCTCCTCGCCGCGACCCTTTCCACGCTCGTGCTCATCGCTTGCCGCGGCGACGGAGACAGCGTGCACGTCGACTTCCTGCACCCCGAAGTCGAGCTTTCCACGGGTGTGGACGGCCGCGTTCACCTCGACGGCGCGTTCGACCTCACGGCCACCCTCTCCACGTGGAGCGACGAGACCGAGGCCGAGATCTGGCTCGACAAACTCGACGTGACGACGCCGGACGCGACGCACGCGCCGGTCGTGGGAGAGATCCGCGTGCCCGAGGGCGCGTCTTTGTTCCCGCTCGCGGTCGGGGAGTACAGCTACAGCACGGTCCGCGTCCCCTTCACGGGCACGAGCCTGGAGATGCCGGGCGACGAGCTCGCATGGCTCTGCTCGATCGGCCGGCCCATGGAGCTCCAGGGCGCCGTGTACGACGCCGAGACCGGCGCCTTCCAGTCGTTTTACGACGCGGCGTCGCAGCTCCAGGGGCCGATGCACGAGATCATGTTCTCTCGCAAGGACTCCACCTCCCGGCCGCTCCCGCCGCGCTTCGCGTCGAGCTTCCCGCAGGGCTTGGGCGACCTCACCGAGCTCGACGTCGAGCACGCGTGGGGCGGGTTCGTCCTCGGCGGCTCGCTCCTCTCGAGCCTGAACCTCGGGGATCGGCAGATCTCCGCAGACGGCGCGGGCGACGCCGTGCTCGTTCGTTTCGACGCGCAGGGAAACGTCCTGTGGGATCACAAGTTCAGCAACATTGGCATGGAAGGGATCTCCTCCCTTTCGCAGCGTGACGGTGCGGATCTCTTCGTGGGAGGGCATTACGACTACACGATCGATCTCGGGGCCGGCGTGCTCCAGAACCCGACCAGCGGATACGGCTCTTTCGTCGCGCGCATGTCGGAGGCGGGCACGACCGTGTGGAGCGCCGGGTTCATCGAGGACGTGGCTCCTCCGCTCACCATTTGCTCCTTGCCCTACCCGCGTATCGCGGCCCGCCCGGACGGCGGCGTGAGCTTCGTGAAGAGCCTCCACGGAACGATCTCGTTCGCCAGCGGCCCGATCGAGGTGACGCCGCCCGTGGGCGACTGCGGCCCGGACCTGCTCGTCGCTGCGTACGACGCCACGGGTGCGCTGCTCTACGCGAGCCGCTTCGGGGACGCGTACGCGCAACAAGCCCTCGACGTCGCGGTCGACGACGAGGGCACCACCTGGCTCGTGGGGGTCTCCGAGGGCGTGCTCGATTTCGGCCATGGCCTGCCGCCGATCGTGGGGCCGGGGATCGTCTCGCCGCCGGAGACAAGGCTCTTCGTCGCGGCGTTTGATCCCCAAGGCACGCCGATCCTCGCGCGGGACCTCGGGCAGGTCCTGCTCCGTACGAACGACCAGGTGCGGCTCGCCGTGCGGCCCGGGGGCGGGGTCGTGGTGGCGGGGGCTTTTACCGGCGTGATCGACGTTGGAATGGAGCCGCTCGTGAGCACGGGCCCGGGCAACGATGGGTTCGTCGTGGCGCTCGACGCGACCGGCAGTCCGATCTGGGGGCAGCACTTCGATCATCCGCCGAACCCGGTCGTGGAGGCGTTCACGCTCGCCGACGTGGCTGTCGCCGAGGACGGGCGTGTCGTGCTCGCGGGCCGCGCGACGTCGAGCTTCAGCGTCGGCGGACAGCCGCTCCCGGGCGGCACCTCGACGATCGGCGGGGGCCTCGGGAGCGCGCTGTTTGCGTTGGTCCTCGACCCCGCGGGCGCGCCGCTCGGCCATCGGGTGCTTTCGTGCAACGGGGGGCGGTTCGCCGTCCTCGATGTGGGGGCGGGCGAGGTGTCGCTCGTGAGTGCGGTCCTCGGGTATTCCGAGGGGAAGGACGGGCTCCTTCCTCGCAACGACGGTGCACTTTGGATGGGCCGGCTCGCGCTGGATCCTTGAGCGGGTATTCCACAGGCTGCTGCGCGGCTCGATGCGTCGGTCGGCCTCGCTCGACGTACAGTGTACGCCTCGCTCGGCCTCCCTAGCAGCCCGTGGACTTATCTGCTGCGCGCCCCGAATCGTCGGTCGACATCGCTCGAAATCCTTGAGGATTCCTCGCTCCGTCGCCCTAGCTTCGGGGCGCTCGCGACGATAAGTCCACAGGCTGCTAGCCTCGAGCCGCTCGCGACGCCTGTGGAACACCCGCTGCGCGACGACCCCCCTTCCTCACGAACGGTTGGTCGTCCAACGAATCGCTGGGCGCGTTACTTCTTGGCGGGCGCGGGCGCGGCGGCGGGCGCGGCGGCGGGCGCAGCGGGCTCGGCGCCGTGGCCGGCGTGCGGGTCGCTCGCGGCGGCCTCGGGATCGACCGAGATGCCCTTGCGGGTCGTCTTCGTCAGCGGACCTTCGAGGGGCTTGCCGTCCTTGTCGACGAGCTCGACCGTCACCTCATAGTCGCCCTTCGGCAGGTTCTTCGCGACCTTCGGGGCCCACGTGGTGAACTCGCCCGTGAGCGGCGTGGCGAGGCCCGCGCCGGCGATCGTGTATTTGACCTTCTCGCCTTTGTCGAGCGCCGTGCCGAAGAGATAAAAATCGAGGAGCAGCTCCTTGCCCATCGCGCCCTTGTTTTCGCCCTTGGGGCGGCTGTAGACGACGTGGGGCTTCTTCGGGTCGAACGTGCTCTTGCCCTTCTTGCCGACCCAGAACGTCACGAGCTGCTGCGCGCCCTTGCCCTTGACCGACTCGTGCGTCGCGCGGCTCGCGAACGCGACGAGCGTGTGCTCGCCCTCCTTGAGCTCGGTGCCCGCGGGCAGCAGCTCGGAGACCTTCACGGGCTTCTTCGTGTCGTAAATCGCCTTGTACGGGAGATCGTCGAGGATCAGGTGGACGTGCGGCCCCTTCTCGACCGTGGCCCAGTCCTTCACGTCGAGCTTGATCTCGAAGTCCTTCGCCTTGGCCAGGTCCCCGATCGACGCGTCGTTCTTCGGCGCAGTGATCTTCACGCTCGGCAGCGGCTTCGGGTCCTCGCTCGGCTTCATGTCCTCGACGACGGGCGGCGGCGGCGCGGGCTTCGCCTCGGTCGTCGTGGTCGTGGCCGTCGTCGTCGCGGCCGTCGTGGCCGTCGTGGCCGCGGGCTCGGGCGTCTTCGCGGCCGTCGTCTCCGCCGGCTTCGCCTCGTCCTGCGACGGTTCCTTCACCTCGGTCTCCGCGCCGCCGCACGCGAAAGCGCTCACGACGAGGGAGAGCATCCCGACAAACGATACCGTGGTTTTCATGGCTCGCCCCTCTAACGCGGAGGCGGGCCCGCGTCGAGAGTCGATGACGGGTTTTTCGTCCCCCGTGCCCTCCGTTCAGGGGGCGCTGTCACGCGTGTCCCGCGCGTATACGGAAATCCCCGAGGCCTCGCTGCGGGGCGCGGGGGACGCGTTGCTCCGAGGGCGGCCATGACGTACCCGCCATCGATGGCCCCGAAACGCGCGCCGCGCCGAGGAGGTTTTCCCGGGCGTGGTCCCGACCGTCAGAAGAAAAATGCCGCGCAACATCCCTCGAGATTGTCGCATTTGCCCGTCGGCTCCGTGCACGTCCCGAGCAGCGACACATCCGAGCGGCAGGTGCACTGCCACGTCCCGTCGCCGAGGCGCGTGCACGACGTGCGCAGCTCGCCGACCCCTGCGCAGAACGTCGAGCTCGTACACGCGTCGGACGCGTTCGTGCCACTTTGTCCCGTGCACGCGGCCGTATCACTCCGCGTTTGTCCCTGCGCGCAGGCCCGGAACGCGTCCTCCTCGGCCTTGCAGCCGGCCGGCGGCACGACCTGCGTCGGCAGACACGTGAAATCGGCTTTCTGATCGGCCCAGCAGCCGAGCAGCGTTTCGAACGCGCTTTCGCACGCCTCGTCCGCGCGGAGGTAGTCCGCGCAATCTTTCGCGCAGCTCGGCCACACGAAGCATTTGATCTGCGAGACGTGGTCGCAAAGCTCGCCGCACCTCGCCGGGGGCAACTTCGGCTCGCCGCCGCCGCTGCCGCCCGAGCCGCTCGTCGTCGTCGAAGAGGGAGGGGGCTCCTCCGCGCCGCATGCAAAAAGCCCCAGCGAGGTCCCGAAGACGAGGATTGTCCAGACAATTCCGATCCGCATCGAGCGACTATAGGCCGGCGCGGGCTTCCCGGAAAAGCGTGTTGCTCAGCGCTTCCGGAGCTCCTCTGGCACGCGGGCAAACGTCTCGGGGGCTTCGGCAGCCGCCCATGCGACCGTGGCCACAGCCCCGACGACCTGATCGAGGTCCTCCTTCGTGACCTTGTCGAGCGTGTCGTTCGCCGTGTGGTGGACGTCGAAGTACTTCGTCGCGTCCTGGTGCAGATCCACGATCGGCACGGCCGCGGCGTGCAGCGGGATGAGGTCGGCGCCGCCACGCGCCGGGGCCTTGTCGTACTGGATCCCGAGCGGCGAAACGAGGCTCGCGATCCGCTCGGCCACGGGCCGCGAGGCGTCGGCGACGAGGAAGCGCGTCGTGTGCACGCGGCCGGAGCCGAGATCGATCTCCAGGGCGAGCTGGTGCTTGTCGAGCTCGGCCGCGTGGTCCTTCGCGTATGCGACCGCGCCGCGCAGGCCGTTCTCCTCGTTGGCGAAGAGCACCACGCGGATCGTGCGTCGCGGCCGCGTGCCGAGGCCGAGCACGAGCCGCGCGGCCTCGACGACCGCCGCGCACCCGGCGCCGTCGTCGATCGCGCCTTGCCCGAGGTCCCACGCGTCGAGGTGCGCGCCGAGGAGGACGATCTCGTCGGGCTTCTCGCGCCCCTTCACCTCGCCGATCACGTTCGCGCTCTCGGCGTCGGGCAAGAGCTTCGCGCCGAGCGAGAAGCTCACGCGCACGGGTTTGCCCTGACCGACCAGCCGTGCAAGCAGCTCCGCATCGGGCACCGCGAGTGCAGCGGCCGGGATCTTGGGGACGTCTTTCTCGTAGCCCATGGCGCCCGTGTGGGGGAGCCGGTCGTGGTCGGTGCCGATCGAGCGGAGGAGCACGCCGATCGCGCCTTTTTTGGCGGCGGCGACGGCGCCGCGGTGACGGATGCCGGCGACCTTGCCGTAGCCCGAGCCGTCGCTCGTGCGGGTCATGGGGGCGGAGAAGAAGACGATCTTGCCTTTGACCTTGGCCTCGTCCATCGCCGCCATCGCGTCGAGCGACTCGACCATGACGATCTCGCCTTCGAGCCCTTTCGGCGGCGTCCCGACGCTCCCGCCGAGCGCGGCGAGCGCGAGCGTATGCGCGAACGGCGCGACGATCCGGCCGCTCTCCAGGCCACGCTCCCAATGCGGGACCATGACCTTTTCGGCGCGTACGTTTTCGAGCCCCTTGTCCTTCAGGGTCCGGAGGGCCCAGGCGACGGCGGCCTTGTCCCCGAGCGACCCCGCGAGCCTCGGCCCGACCTCGTCGACGAGCGAACGCACCATGTCGTACGCCCGCGAGTTGGTCTGCGCGGCGCTCTGGAGTTTGTCGACGTTCGGATCACGGGGAACGACCGCGGGGGCGGCGGCGGACGCAGAGGCGGAGGCGGTCGCAGGCGCGGCGGCGGAGGCGGTCGTGGTCGCTGGCGCGGCAGCGGCGGCGGGTGGAGCGGCGCGCTCGGGTGTCGGGATTTCCGCGGCCGAGCAGGCCGTGAGCGAGAGCGTGGCGAGGAGGAGGGCGCTTCGGGCAGACATCGCGGGGCGCGAGTTTGGCGCAAGTCGCGGGAGATGAAAATGGCTGGATCACGCTCGGCGGAAGCCTCTTCCTCGGAGCATCCGGCTTGCCGTGATTGTCCGGAGCATCGCGTTGACCGGGCAAGGGCGTGAGGGTACCCTCGAATCGTCCCTGGAGTCGGCCATGCAGACCTCCCACGAACGCCCCGCCCTCAAGCCTCGTGATCCCGGCCTCGACTTCGACGAGAGCGTCCCGCGCCACTGGTTCGGGGGCAACGCGCTCGCCACGCACATCGCGAACGGCGTCAATCTGCTGTTCCCGGCGGGCGAGCGTTTCTTCGTGCGCAGCGTCCACCATTACCTCGACAAACTCGACGACCCCGAGCTCCGCGCCCAGGTGAAGGGCTTCTTCGCCCAGGAGGGCCGCCACGCCCGCACGCACGAGCGCTTCTTCGAGCGCCTGGAGGAGCAAGGCTACGAGATCCAGCCGTTCCTCCGCATCTACGAGAAGATCGCGTACGGCGTCCTCGAACCTGCGTTCCCCCCGGCCTTCCGCCTCTCCGTCACCGCCGCGGCCGAGCATTTCACCGCCATCATGGCCGAGAATGCGCTCCGCGAGCGGTTCCTCGATCGGGCCCACCCGGCGCTGCGCGATCTCTTGTTCTGGCACGCCGCCGAGGAGATCGAGCACCGCGCCGTCGCCTTCGACGTGCTCGGGAAGGTCGCGCCGAGTTATGCCCTGCGCGTCGCCGGCATGGCCCTCGCCGCCTCCACGCTCGCGGCGTTCTGGATCGCCGGGACGCTCGTGCTCCTCGATCAGGACCGCCGCCGCGGGGATGTCGACCTCCGGGCCGAGCTTCGAAAGCTCCGCGAGCATCCGATTGGCCAGCGGGTCTTCGTGCGGGGCATCAAGTCGTATCTTCGGCGCGATTTTCATCCGCTCGAGGCCGAGATCGACGGCCTCGCGCGGCAATGGCTCGAAGCGAAGGGCATGGCATGACGTTGCCCGTCGAGATCGGCCCGCGGAGCGAGCGCCGCGTCCTCTCGATCGACAGCGCGTACGACGAGGACACCGTCGAGGTCCAGCGGATGCGGGATTCGCTGTATGCGGGCCTCGGCGGCGGCGTCGTGCGCTTCGGGCGCACGCTCACCGAGCGCAGCACCGTCCTCGCGGCCCTCCGCGTCGCCGCGGAGGAGGCGCGACCTTATGCGGCGATCCTCGTGACCTCGCACGGCGAGCCGAGCCGCGTCCTCGACACGAATTCGCCCAAGGGCCTGCTCCTCGCCGACGACTTTCCCGAGGACGAGCTGCGGCTCTGGGCGGAGAACCGCGCCTTGCATTTCATGTGCTGCGACACGGGCGCGGGCCCGCTCCTCGCGCGGCTCGCGGGGCTCGGCGCGCGCCTCGTCGTCGGGTTCGAGGGCAAACCGCGCTGGCATTCGCCGGAGGGCCGGCAGCGGTGGCGCGAGTTCGACGCCGAGACCGTGCGCGCGGTCGTCGATACGCTCGATCCGAAGGCGGTGGACGAGATTCGTGTGCGCTGGCTCGGCCTCGTCGAGGCGTGGCTCGTGACGGCGCCGCCGGGGTACGCGCAGGACCTCCGGGACATGCGGCAGACGCTCGGGACGATGGTGATTCTCTGATGCGAATCAAACACGCTGCACGATGGTTCCTCGCCGCGGCGGCGCTCGTGCTGCCGCTGTCCGGCTGCGGGGGCACGCGGATGATCGGGAGCGGCCCGCACGCGTACGGGGACGCCGCGCCCGAGGGCATCCGGTATCACCTGCCGAAGACGCTCATCGAGGTCAGCGTCCGGACCACGCTCACGTCGCGGCGGAGCGTCTCGTACGAGAAAAACGACGCGGGGCTCTACGAGTTCAAGGTGAAGAGCCTGCCCTTCGACGTCGAAGAGAGCGCGGCGACGGTCACGGTCTTGCACGTGCCGGACACGCGTGCGTTTTATGCGCTCCACCTCGAACCGGGCCGCACGTCCGACGACGCGCTGGCCGTCGAGACGTATGGCAATGGCTTGCTCAAGTCCATCAACATGGAGAGCGCGGGGCGTGAAGGGCAGGTCGTCACCGATACGCTCGAAGCGGCGGCCACGATCGCGGGATTTCTCGTGGGGCTCGCGGACCGCGGGACCGAGGCCGCGCGGACGAGCGTCTGCGGAAAACTCCGCGCCGATCCCTCCGCGGCGAAATTTCCCTGCGAGGATCTCGAAGGGTTGCCCATGCAGACCTTGTATTTCCTCGCGGCGAGCGCGGAGGGGCGCAAGCTCTTTTTGCGCGGCCACGAGCTCGACGCGGTCGCGAGCGAGCGCAGGAAAACGAAGAAGGAGGTCGAGGATCGGATCGGCGCCGCGGACGCGAAAGAGCTCGCCGCGCTCGAATCGAAGCGCGCCATGCTCGACGCCTCGCTCCGCGCGGCCCTCGACGAGCACAAGGAGGTGCGCGCCGCGTTCGAGGCTCGGCTCCAGGCATTTGCCGAGGAGCAACGGTTCGCGCCGGCGTCGATCACGCGGGACGTCGTGCGTGTCTTCGACGTCGCGGAGATCCCCGAGGAGGCCACGCTGCCCGAGGGCACGAAATCGGCCGACGTGCCGGCGAAGCTCGCGCAGCACCCGGCCATGCGGGAGCTCTGGAACGCGACCCGCATCGCGATCGCATTGACCCCCGATCGCGGCGCGCCGCCGAAAAAACCGAAGGGCGCGGCGCCGGCCGAGGAAGAGGCGGAAGGGCGCGTGTTTTATCGTCCGTCGCGCGCGGCCACGCTGCGGCTGCTCTCGCAAGGGAAAGTCGCGGATCCGGAGGAAGCGCGCATCGGGGAGTCGTACGAGGGGATTCGAATCGTCGACGCCAGGATCATCGACGTGATGGATCCCCGCGAGCCGGCGGCGACGATCTCTTTTGATCCGGCCGCGTTCGCCAAGCGCAGGCTCGCGCTCGGGTTCGACACGAAAGGCCGCCTCGTCCGACTGGAGCAGAGCAGCGCCTCGACCTTCCCCAGCGCGACCGGCGCGGTCGCGGACGGCCTCGCCAGCGCGAGCGGCGCGCTCGGGTTCGCCAGCATGGTCGACGGCGCCGCGACCGAGGAAACGCTCTCCACGGTCGACACCCTCGTGCGGCTCGAGCGGCTGCGCAGGCAGAAGCAAACGCTCGACGTGCAGATCCAGGCGCTCGAAACGCAAAAAGCGATCGAATCGAAGAAACGCGCCGCGCCGCAGGCCGCGCCCTGAGCATGCATTTCGTCCGTTGAACGGCCCGCGCAGCCGGGGTAAGGGTGGCGGATGAAGTGCTTCGTGATGACCTTGGCCGCCGTCGCCTTCCTCGGTTGCGGAGGCTCTGCCGAGCCCGACCCTGCGACGCCGGAACCTTCGTTGCCCGCCACGCCGCCCGCCGACGACGCGCCGGTGGAGCATTCCGAGTGGACGGGCGGCACCATCACCGGCGTCGTCCGGCTGGCCGAGAATGCAAAGCCGATCGAGGGATCCGACTTCGAGCTCCGCCTGACGGTCACCGGCGGCAAGACCGGGCACGTGGAGCTCGGGAAGATCACGAAGAAGCTCTCGGGGCCGGCGCCCTACGCGTTCGAGATCCAGGCCGATCAGTCCAAATTCGACATGTTCGACACCTACTCGGTCAGCGGCTTCGTCGTCGCACCGGACGGCGAGTTCTGGTATGCGGTCCACAAGCAGCCGCTGGTCTACGTCAAAGGGCAGAAGCCCGGCCTCGTCGAGGTCGTCGTGAGCCCCGTGCATCCGAACGCCGGCAAATAGGCGCGTCGGGTCCGCGCCCGAAGCTCACCGCTTCTTTTTCTTCTTTTTCTTCGGCGGCGGCGGCGGCCGCGTCTTGCCCGGCGCGGCGGGGGTCCACGGGGCGCTCCGATCCACGGGCAGCGGCGTATCCGCGGGCAACGCTTGTTCTCCGGCGCGCTTGATCGTGAACGACGAGCTCACGACGTTGTACATGTGGGCGCCGCCGAAATTCGAGAGGTCGCCCCCGCCGGCGATGCCGATCGGAATGCAGAAGAGGCGCTTGCGCTCCTCGTCGAGGTCGCTGTACGGAATGAACCGGCCCGTATCGTCGCGGACGCCGCGCGTATAGCCACCGCCGCCCGCCGACATCCCGTCCTGGACCGCCTGCGCGATCTGCTCGATGACCTCGTTCGCGCAGAGGGGCCTGATCTCGCCCTTCACCACGCTTCCGGCCGGATACTGGACCTTCGACTCGATCTTGACGACGACCGTGACGCCCTGTTTGTCCGGGCCCATTTGCAAGGACCGCGCAGAGAGCCCGCTCTTCACGGCCTCCACGACGCCGGTCCAGTGGTTCGCATTCGCGTCCGTGGTGCTGACGAGGCGGACGCCCTCGACCTTGCCTTGCGCGTCGAGCTTGACCTCGAACGTGGCGCGGGCGTCCTTGACCGCCGACGCGCGCACGGCGGAGGCAATGGTGGAGGCGACGACGCCGGCCGCGGGGACGTCGATGCCGTTGGATTTGTCCTTGTTGTGGAGCGTGCCGGCGATGACGCGGCTCGCGATGTCGGAATCGACGGGGCGTGGCGCCTCGATGGTGGTGGGCGCGGGCCGCGCCGCCGGCGCGCCGGGCACGACGCCCGGGACGGCCCATACGGGCGAACCGAGACCGGGAAGCGCGCCGACGACGGGGGCCGGCGCGGGCGCACCGCCGTATTCGTCAACGGGAGGGCTCGGCGCGGCGGGCGTGGGCGCGGGAGCGGGTTCGGGCGCGGGAGCGGGAGCGGATTCGGGCGCGGGAGCGGGAGCGGATTCGGGCGCGGGAGCGGGAGCGGATTCGGGCGCGGGCGCGGGCGCGGATTCGGGCGCGGGCGCCGGCACGGGCGCAGGTGCACGCACGGCCACGCGGGCCGCTTCGGGCGTGGGCGCTTGTTCGGGTGCGGGGGCCGGCGCGCGGGTCACCGCGCCGGGCGGGCTTTCCTCCTCGATATCGACCGTCGTATCCGCCGAAGGCTCGACGCGCGGCGGCAACGGCTCGGCGCCCGGCGCCGGTGCGCGCGGGGCGACGGACAGGAAAAGCACGTGCGCGAGGAGCGCGATCACGCCCGCCCCTAGCTCGCGCCCCCGTTCCTTCACCACGCGCCGAGGCTAGCACATTCCCCGGCGCGGTTGCACCTCGGCGCGTGACGGGGCGGGTCACGGGCGCGCCCATGCCGAGGCTCGTCGCGAGGGGAGAGATTCGTGGTGCCCCTCAACGCGTCACATAGAAAAACGCGATGCACATCTCGTCTTCGGTCCCTTCGCCCTGCTTCGTCACGGTGTCCCGGCCCGTCGTGTCGTAGCCGCAGGTGATCCGGATCGTGTCGCCACCCTGCACCTTCGGGGGCGTCTCGTACATCGAGAACGATTGCCAGTGGAAATCCCAGTTCCCCACGTCGAGCAAGCATTGCTTCTGCCCCTCGTGCTCGGCCTCCACGTGCAGCGTCTTCCCCGTCCCGTGCATGTGCGGCGCCACGCCCCACAAGGTCACGGTGCCCGCTCCCGCCGGGACGGGCTCGTCGTTCGTCACGGTCGTCATCGGCTGCTGCGGCGGCAGGTTGATCCCCTGCGCCGCGATCCGCGAAATGGTCGCCTCTTTTTCGACCGAGTCCTGCACGACGGCCGCGATGCGGGTCTGATCGGGGAACGCGCCGCTCGCGAGGTTGTAATGGACCTGCACGACCATCTTGCGCCCACCTTCGAGCCTTAGGCCCGTGCCCGCGGGGAAACGCGTGGGCCCGCCGCCCGGGGCCCAGCCCACGACGAACCGCGAGGCCCCGACGCCCGGACCGCCGAAACACGTGTATCCCGGGCCCGCCTCGGCAGCGTCGAGGGATTCGGCCTCGGCCTCGGCCGCCGCCGTGTCGAGCGCGAATGCGATCACGTGGTGGACGACGCGCGGATCCCCCGGGACGACCTCGTACGCGGTGAGGAACTTGTCGGCCGTGATGCCCGGATCGACGAGGAAGCAGCGGTAATCGTCGACCTTCGAACCATCGGGCGTGTAGGCGACGCCCATGTCGATCGTGAGGTTCGCGTCCGCGAGGCCCGTGGGCGGCTCGGGCTTCGCGGGGGCCTTCGTGAGGTCGCCCGCGGGCGCGCCGGCCTCGGCCCACGCGGAGATCGTGGCGATCTCCTCCGACGTGAGCCACCGGGCGTCCTGGAACGTGTTGCAATGGCCGCAGTTGTTCGGATTGAAGGGCGGCATCTCGCGCGCCGTCGTGCGCTCCGCGAGGAGGCCCGCGAGCGGCTTCGTCTGCTCGTAATCGAGGAGCGGGAAGGGCGCGATGCCGCCGTTCGTGTGGCACGTCGCGCAGTTCTTCATCAAAATCGGCGCGACATCCTCGGCATACGTGGGGGTCTTCGAGACGGTGGCCTCGACGCCGCACGTGGGGTCGAGGACGGTCACGGGGGTGTCCGGAGGAGGCGTCGTCCCCGAGCTGCCGGTGCTCCCGTCGCCGCCGCCGCACGCGGCCGCGAGGACGGCGAAGAGACCCATGGAAAGAGGAATCGCGAGGATGGATGTGCGCATGCGGCCAGAGACACCGGCCAGGCGCGCTTCGTAAAAGGAGAAATCAGGGCTTGCCGAGGAAGGCGAGCGCCTTTTCGACCTGCTCGTCCGTCATCGCGTGGCCCGCGCGCGGACGCCCGATCTCCAGGTGCGGCCAGCGCATCCGCTTCAGCATCTTCGCGAGCGCCTGCTGCTTGTCGTGCGTGGGATCCCCCGCGCCCCACGCGACCACGATCGGCGCGCGTTTCTTCGTCCCCTTGGCCTCCATCTCGTGGTACGGCGCGCCCGAGCCGCCCGCGAAGAGCGCATACCCCGCGACGTCGAGCCGGCCGCGCATCGCGAGCGAGGTCGCATAATACGCGCCGTTCGAGAACCCAAACACATAAACGCGCTCGAACGGTGTGCCCGCGGCTTGCTCCAGCGCATTGCGCGCGGCCGTCCATTCGGCGATGAGCGCGTCCTCGTGGATCCGGCGCGCGTCCATGCCCGTCGGCCACGCCCACCAGCTCTCCATCGTCTTCGGCCCGATCCCGCGCCGGCCCCGCGGCATGATCACGGTATGCCCGTACGTCGCGCCCACCCGCGCCGCGTTGCGCTGCGAGTTCCATTGATCGTGCGTATCGGGCTGGATGACGCCGTGGAGGTGGATGATGAGCGTCCGAGGCCCGGGCGCGGGCTTCTCGGGGACGAACACGCACACCTCGTTCGCCAGCGCCTTGAGTTCGGCCGCGCACCAGCGGCGCGTGTCGACCTCCACCGCCGGGGCCTCGGCCGACGCCGGACGTGGGCCCGCCGCGAGGAGGGCGAAGACGAACGCGAAGGCCGCCGGGCGCATGGGCCGACCCTACCACGGCTCGCGCGTGCCGGGCACGTTCGTGTATCGTGCTCCCCATGGACGAGATGCGCGGTGACGAAGATGTACGGGCCGCCCAAGCGCAGGTGCTTTCGGCGCTCGCGGGGCGGCTCTCGAAGGGGGACACGCTGCTCCCCGCGGAGTTCGTGGCCAAGCTCGCCGAGGAGCTTGCGCTCCGCATCGACGACGAGGCGATTGGCGCGGCCTGGGCCGAGCAAGGGCACGAGGAGCCGGTGTCGTGGCGCGGAAGCGCGGCGCGCTCGAGCCGGCGCGGGCGGGGGAGGGACGTGCGCGACATCGAGCTGCTCTCGCGCGCGGTGCGCGACCTCGAAGCGCTCGGGGCGGCCGAGCGGGAGGACATTTCGCTGGAGATCGACGCGCTCGCCTTTGATCCGGTGCCGCGCGGGGTGATGGCGTTCCACGGTCGGAAAGACGGACACCTGCAAAGCCGCATGGGCGCGCGGCGATTGCTTTACAAGGTGCAGGGGATGCTGGTGACCGTCGTGGCAATCACCAGCGAGGCGGGCTGATTCAGGAACGCTTGCGAGGTGTCAGGCGCGCAGTGCCTTCGAGCCCCTGCGCGCGCGCGGCCTCGACGACGGCCTCACACACGGCCTCGTGCACGTGCGGCAGGAGCGGCGAGGGCACGACCTCGCCCTTTTCGGCGCACGACGCGATCGCGCGCGCCGCGGCGATACGCATCTCCGGCGTGATGGCGCGGCTCTCCACGGCGAGCGCGCCGCGGAACAGGCCCGGGAACGCGAGCGCATTGTTGATGCTGCGCCCGTCGCTGCAAAACGCCGCGCCCGCCGCGATCGCGTCCGTCGGCTCGATCTCCGGGTCCGGGTTCGAGAGCGGGAAAATCACCTGCCCCGGCCGGATCCATTTCGGATCGATGAGGCCGGGCCTGCCCGTCGCCGCGATCACGATATCGGCCTCGCGCATGAGCGTGGGCAGATCGACCGGGTGCGCGCCCATGCCTTTCAGCCAGTTCATGGCCTCCTCGGACCGGTCCGTCACGAGCACGTCGCGCGCCCCGTGCGCCATCATGAGCCGCGCGATCGCGCTGCCCGCCGCGCCGAGCCCGATCTGCCCGACGCGCGCCTTCTCCAGCGCCACCCCCGTCATCTTGCAGGCATTGAGCACCGCGGCGAGCGCGACCGTCGCCGTGCCGTGCTGGTCGTCGTGCATGACGGGTTTGTCGAGGCGCTCGATGAGCTCCTCCTCGATCTTGTAACAATCCGGGATGCGGATGTCTTCGAGGTGAATGCCGCCGAACGTGAGCGAGAGGCGCATGACCGTGTCCACGAACTCCCGCGGATCGAGGGTGTCGACGAGGATCGGCGAGGCGCTGATCCCGACGAACTTGTCGTAGAGGACGGCCTTTCCTTCCATGACCGGCAGCGAGGCGAGCGGCCCGACGTGGCCGAGGCCGAGCACACGCGTGCCGTTCGTGAAGATACCGACCGAGTTGCCGATCCCCGTGAGGTGCCGCGCGCGCTCGGGCTCCCGCTCGATCGCACGCGCGACGCGCGCCACGCCGGGCGTGTAGATGTAACGCAAATCGCGCTGATGCCGGAGCTCGATCCGGCTCGTCATGTGGAGCTTGCCGCCCTTGTGCAGGTCGAAGACGCGGTCGATCGTGTCGAGAATCTCGACGCCGTCGACGGCGCGCACGGCCTCGATGACGCGGTCGCGTTGCTCCTCGTCCAGCGTCTCGACCGTGACCTCACGCAGGGTATCGCCCTCCATGCTGCGCAAGGTGGTGAGGTCACCCAGCAAACCACCTTGCTCGGCGATCGCCGTCGCGAGGCGTGCAAGCTGGCCCACGCGGTGTTTGCATTTGACGCGAAGTACGGTGTCGAGGCTCGTCTTCCTCATGGGGGCGCGGACCATACCACGAAGCCGGCCGCATGGGAGCAAGTTGGGGCAAGGAGGACATTTCCGTCTCGTAGGATCTTCCCTTATCATCCGCGCGTAGAGTCGCCCGAGGAGAGAGACAACCATGGTGATGTTCGCGCCCGCCGAGGCCTTGCGCCCCAACTTGCAGCTCGAGGTCGCGTCCGGGGACACGCTCGACGTGCGCAAGTTCCAGGTCACGGAGCGCGTGTCGGACCTCTTCGAGGTCCGCCTCGTGGCGCTCTCGCCGAACCCCGAGATCGACTTTGACGCGGTGCTCGGCCGGGAGGCGACGTTCACGCTCTCCCGCAACCAGCTCCTCGCCACCGCCTACCGCACGTGGGGCGGGATCTGCCATCACATCCAGCAGGTCGAGACGGAGGAGGCGGGGCTCTCCACGTACGAGCTCGTGATCGTGCCGAAGCTCTGGTTTTTGACGCAGCGCCGCAACCACCGCATGTTCCAGCAGCTCTCGGACCTCGACGTCGTGCTCCAGCTCCTCCGCGAGTGGGGCATCGAGCCCGTGCAGAAGGTCGACGCGGCCACCTACAAGAAACGCAAATATCGCGTGCAGTACGGCGAGAGCGATTACGCGTTCCTCTGCCGCCTGCTCGAAGACGCGGGCATCACGTTTTACTTCGACCAGCAAGGCGAGACGACCGTGCTCGTCCTCCACGACGCCCCGCAGGACAATCCGACCCGCGAGCCCTCCGTCCGGTTCGTCGACAAACCGATGGTGGACAAGGATCTCGAGTTCGTCACCGAGGTGCGCGTCGGACAGCGCACGCGGCCCGGCAAGTACACGATCTTCGACCACGACTACCGGCGCCCCGCGAATTACAAGCTGATGGGCACGCACGCCGAGGGCGAGGCGTTCGAGCAGCAGATGGAGCGCTTCCATTACGTGCCCGGCGCCTCCCTCTTCCGCACCGACGGGCGCGAGCCCACGCCGAGCGCCGACGACAAGGGCGCGGCGCGGCACGACGAGGGCGAGGCCAAGCGAATCGCGAAGATCCGCCTGGAGGCGAAGCGCGCCGAGGCCCGCAAGGCCACGTTCCGCACGAACCTCGTCGAGCTGCGGCCCGGGACCGTCATGCGCGTCGTCGATCATCCGCGGCGCGAGCTTTCGAACCGGCTGCTCGTGGTGCATTCGACCTACGAGGGCACCTCGTATGGCGAGTGGGTCCACAGGCTGGAGACGCGCAGCGCCGAGATCCCGTACCGCCCGCCGCTCGTCACGCCGAAGCCGAAGGTGAGCGGCGTCGAGAGCGCGACCGTCGTCGGCCCCGCGGGCGAAGAGATCCATACCGACGAGTTCGGCCGCGTGCGCGCCCATTTCCACTGGGATCGCGAGAGCCAGATGAACCAGGACAGCTCGTGCTGGATCCACGTGAGCCAATCGTGGGGCGGCGCGGGCTACGGCGGCGTGCAGCTCCCGCGCATCGGCCAGGAGGTGATCGTCGATTTCCTCGGCGGCGATCCGGACCGGCCCATCATCGTGGGTCGTGTCTTCACGAACCTGCAAAAGGTGCCGTACCCGCTGCCGGCGAACAAGACGCAGAGCGGGCTCCGCTCGGCCTCGTCGCCCGCGACGGGCGGCTACAACGAGCTGATGTTCGAGGACGCCGCGGGCCGCGAGCTGATGCGGCTCCAGGCCGAGAAAGACTTCACGGGCCTCGTGAAGCACGACCTCCGGATGAACATCCAGAACGACCGCACGCACAACGTCGGCAACAACGACGCGGAGTCGGTCGTCGGCGAGCAGACCGTGAAGGTCGCGAAGAAGCGCACCGTGCGCGTCAAGCTCGACCAGCAGCACCAGGTCGGCGAGAACATCCTCGTGCAGTCGGTGAACGGCGTGTCGACGCACCTGTCGAAGCAGGCCATCCGGCTCTTCAGCGAGATGATCATCCTCTCCACCTCGCCGGACTCGTTCATCGTGATCTCGCAAAGCGGGATCACGATTCAATCGCCGATCGTGCAGATCAACCCGGGCATGCTCCGGGTCCCGAATCCGCCGCAGCCCGCGGCGATCGAGGACGCGACGGCCGTCACGGGATACATCGGAGCGCCATGAGAGTTCGCAAGGTACGAGTCGACGGATTCCGAGGTTTGCCTGATCAGGAGTTTTCCCTGATCAACACGCGCACGGACGGCGCCCACGAGCTCGTGGTCGTCACGGGCACGCGCGCGAGCGGCAAGACGAGCTTCCTCGAAGCGATCCTCGCGGCGAAGGAGCAAGTCGGGCCCTATGGCCCCGCCGCGCCGTCGTCGAGCTTCCTGCGGCCCGGCGTCACCACGGCGAAGGTGCGCGTCGAATGGGAGCTCTCGAACGGGGAGCGGGATCGGTATGGCACCGGCGCGCGCGCCCTCGTGAGCGAGTCGATCTTCGGCGACCTCGTGCTCGAGCCGCCGGAGCCGGATCCGGCGCTCGCGGCGCTGCTCGCGGAGTACATCCCGGATCCGGCGTTCGGCAAGGTCGAGTATTTCCACGCCTCGCGACGGCTCCCGTTCGCGTCGGCGATCGATCTCTCGCGGTCGGCCGGCGACAGCCTCGATCGGATGGTGCGGCTCGGCCGCGACGACATGAAGTACAGCGGGCTCGTGCGCTTCATCGTGGAGGCGGGGCTCGGGCTCGACGTGGACGCCGAGGGCAAACCGAAGCCCCCGGGGCGCATCAAGAAGGCCTTCGAGGCGCTCTGCCCGACGAAGCAGCTCGGGGGGCTTTATCGTGCGAACGACGCGATGCTGCCGGTCTTCCTCGACGGCCAGCGCAGGGCCTACAGCCTGGCGCAGCTCTCGGACAGCGAGCTCGACGCGCTCCTCTTCGCGACGACGTTCGTGCGGGCGGGCGTCGGGCAATCGATCGTGCTCATCGATACGCCGGAGAAGCACCTCGGCGACGCGGAGGCGCGCGACTTCGTGAAGACGCTCGCGACGCTCGGCACGAACAACCAGCTCATCGTGGCGACGCAATCGGCGGCGCTCGTGTCGAGCGTGCAGGCGGATCAAGTGATCCGGCTCGGGTGAGGGCATGGCGATCTACGAGGTGGACGAGTTTTCGTTCGAGGTGCCCGACGGGTACGTCGATCGCAGCATGAACCTGTTCTTCCCGCGGGAGGCCATGACGCGGGTGAGAACGCAAAACCTCGTGATCACGCGGGAGCCGCGCACGGAGGAGACGGTCGTGCAGCAGGCGGCGAGGATCCTGAAGGTGTTCTCGACCAAGGTCCCCGGCCTCAAGATCATCGCGCAGCGCGATCGGCCCCTCGGCGCGCTCCCGGGCCGGGAGGCGCGGGCGCACGCGACGCAGCAGGGACACCCGGTCTACCAGCGGTATTATTTCGTCGGCCATTATGGCACCTTCATCTCGGTGATCGCGACCTCGGCGCGGGCGCAGAGCACGCAGTGCGACGCCGTCGTCGAGCGGCTGCTCACGAGCTTGCGATTGAAGAAGCGATAGGGCGAGGAGGAGCTTTCTTTGAGCCTTTACATCACGCACGAGGCGGGCTTCGAGTTGCCCGCGAACTGGGTCGATGGGACCGTCAACCTCCTCGAATATGCGCGCCCCGAGGGCACGATCCGGGTGGGCGTGTCGCGCAGCGAGCGCGGCGGGAAGGACCTCGCCGCGTGCGTGGAGGAGCGGCACGTGGAGCAGCGGCGCAAGCTCCCGTTCTTCGAGCTCCTCGGGCGGTCGGAGCGCCTCTGCGCGGGCCTTCCGGCGATCGACGTGAAGGTGACCTACGAGGATTCCAAGCAGAAGATATACCAGCGGACGCTGGGGTTCGTGATCGGGGGGCGATTCGTCTCGCTGGGCGTCACGGCGACGCTTTCGCAGCAGGCGGAGGCGGACGCCATTTTCGAGCGCGCGGCGTCCACGCTCTCGTTGCGGGCGCGGCCGAGCGGGGCCTGAAGGGAGGGGTAGGGGCATGAGCGAAGCGACGCCGCTCGAGCAAGCGGTTCGGATCGACGACGCGGTCGAACATTCGTTGGCGTTCCTCGGCGCGGTCCTGGGCGCCCTCGGCGGGCTCGCGCTTGGCCTGCTCGTGTTTGGTACGGGCCCGCTCGGGTGGCTCGCCGCCGCGGGGGTCGCCGTCTACTTCTCGAACGCTGGCGAGAAGGCGTTCAAGAACCTGAAGCACGAAGCGGGGGACGTGTCGGAGGGGTCCCCGAACGTATTCGTCGGGGAGCCAGGAAGAAACGCAGCGCGTGCGCGCGACAAGGTTCGATGTCACGACCTGAAGATCGCCACCGGGTGCGCGACGATCCTCATCAACCAGGAACTCGCGGCGCGGGTGAAGGAGGAGACCGTCTGTGACGGCAAGCTGAAGACGGGCTGCGAGACGGTGGTTTACGGCGGCCCGTCTGCGCGGGTCTTGGCCAAGAGGTTTTCGGGCGAGCTGCCGGAGTGGTTCTACGTTGGCCGCGAGGTCGTCGATTGGGTCACGATCCTCGCGCCGACGGGCGCGGCGGACCCCTCGAAATGGTGGAGGCTGTACGACCGCGTCTCGCGCGGGCTCACGTTCGCCGACAAGGCGGCCGGGTACACGGCAGCGATTGCTCAGGGGCTCGGGTACCAGGAGGTCGCGGACGTGATCACGCGCGTTACCGATCACCCGGCGTACGTCTGGGGTACGACCGCGTTCGGCGGCGTCGGCGTGGCGCGGGATCTCCGAAGGGCGCGGGGGGGACCTCCTCCTCCTCCGGGACCTCCTCCTCCGGGGCCGCCGCCACCGCCTCCTCCGGGGCCGCCGCCACCGCCTCCTCCGGGGCCGCCACCGCCGCCGCCGCCACCGCCGCCGCCGCCGCCACCGCCGCCGCCGCCGCCACCGCC
>NZ_JARZHI010000078.1:0-48726 GCF_029946465.1 Polyangium sorediatum | reverse complement strand
CGGCGCCGCCCATGCCGCCCTCGCCGCCCTCGCCGCCGGCGCCGCCGGGTCCCATGCCGCCCTCGCCGCCGGCGCCACCGGGACCCATGCCGCCCTCGCCGCCGGCGCCACCGGGGCCCATGCCGCCGGGCCCCATGCCGCCTTGTCCGCCCTGTCCGCCCGTTCCACTGCCGGCGCTCCCGCTCGGCGTGGACGCGTCGCCGTCACATCCGGCGCCGCCCGCGAGGCTCGCGACGGTGAAAAGGAAGATTGCAACGCGGTTCTGCATGAGGCTCCTCGTGAAAAGGGGGGACGACGGGGGGATCCTCCCATTGCCCCTGCGATTCACGCGAGAGCCGCGGACGCCAGAAATGAGATCAGGGCGCGCCAGAGCGAGCGCGCGCGCCGCGCATCTGGCTCGCCGCGACGCCGTACCAGCGCTTGAAGGCGCGCAGGAACGCGCCCGTCTCCTGGTACCCCAGCGCTTCCGCGATCTCCGCGAGCGGCATCTCCGTATCGCGGACGTACGCGCCGCCGAGCTCCCGCCGCAGCCCGTCGACGAGCTCCTGGAACGTCGTGCCCTCCTCCGTCAACCGGCGCTGCAGCGTGCGCGGGCTCATGGAGAGCTCACGCGCCACCTCCTCGAGATCGGGCGCGCCGCCGCGCAGCTTCTCGAACACGCGTTGCCGCACCTCTCCGACAAAGTCGTGCGGCCGTTCGCGCGCCACGCGGGAGCGCTCGGCGTGGCGATCGAGGACCGAGAGCAGCCGCGGATCCGACGTCACGAGCGGGAGATCGAGCGCCGCGCCGGGCAGCGCGAGCCCCGTCGCGCCCGCGTTGAACTCCAGGCGTTGTGTCCCCAGCGCGTCGGCGAGCGCTGAGGCATCCCGCGGCGCAGGGTGGCCGAACCACGCGCGCTCCGGCACGACGGAGGCGCCCGAGAGCGCGCGGGTCCGGAGCAGGACGAGGACCACGAAGCACTCGTTCGCGTGGCGCCCGAGGCACAAGGGCGCGCCGGGGATGCGCTGCTGGAGGAGCCCCACGCCGCCTCGCTCCTCGAAGGTCACCACGACGAGATCGTTGAGCAGCGCCGTGTACCGAGCGATGCGGACGAGGGCCTCGCGCACGGTCGGCGCGCTCAGGCAACTGAACTCCAGGAGGTCGTAGGTGCCGCGCTCGAGCTGCGCGGCGACGTGCACGCCGAGGAACGGATCGCTCGAGAGGCGCCCGGCCTCGTCGAGGAACGCGTAGAGCTTCGCGAGCGGCAGGACGACGTCGGGCGCGGTCTCGGCGCCGGGCGGGAGGCCAAACGCCTCGACGAGCGGGGACGGATCGACGCCGAGGCTGCGGAGATGCGCCAAGATCGGGCCGACGATCTGGGACCGCATGGGTCGTACGAGGGCACGCGCAGGCATCGCTGCGCCGACTATAGCCGGAACGAAAGCCGCCTTGCCCTCGCGGCGAGGCAGGGTGCCCTTGGCGCGAGAGGTCGTGTCCTTGGCGCGAGCCATGGTGCCTTCGTTGCGAGCCATGGTGCCTTTGTTGCGAGCCACGTTGTCCTTGCGGCGAGGCATGGTGCCCTTGGCGCGAGAGGCTGTGCCCTTGGCGCGAGAGGCTGTGCCCTTGGCGCGAGAGGCTGTGCCCTTGGCGCGAGAGGCTGTGCCCTTGGCGCGAGAGGCTGTGCCCTTGGCGCGAGAGGCTGTGCCCTTGGCGCGAGAGGTTGTGCCCCTGGCGCGAGCGACCCCGCCCTTGGCGCGAGAGGTTGTGCCCTTGGTGCGAGCGACCCCGCCGTTGCGGAACACGGCTCCGCCCTTGCGGAACACGGCTCCGCCCTTGCGGAACATGACCCCGCCCTTGTGGAACACGGCTCCGCCCTTGTGGAACACGACCCCGCCCTTGTGGAACACGCTCCCGTCCTTGCGGAACACGACGCCGCCCTCGCCACCCCAAGCGAAAAAGATCGTCCCCGCGTAGGGATCGCCCGGCTCGCCCCGTCAGTTGGATCGAGACCTCGCTGATGCAACACGAGCGAGGCCGAGGAGAGACCATCATGTTCACCCGTACCCTGAAGAGCTTCGCGCCCCTTACCTTCGCCCTTGCCCTCGCCCTGGGCGGTTGCGCGTCGGCGAGCCCGGACGAAGAGGTCGCTTCGGCCTCGGAGGCCTCGCAGGAGGCCCAGGTCGGCCCGCAGGGGCACGGCGGGAAGTTCGGTCGGCACCACGGCGGCGGCGAGCTGCTCGTCACGGCGCTCCACGAGCTCGATGACCTGACGCCCGAGCAGCGCAAGACGATCGAGGGCGCGCTTTCCACCCTCGGCGACACGCACGATGCCGACCGGAAGGCGTTCCACAAGGCGCTCGCCGACGGCGTGCGCGCCGGCAAGATCGACGAGGCCGCCGTCAAGGCGAAGCTCGGCGACGTGGACAAGATCGCGAGCGAGCGCCGCGCGGCCGTCGTGAAGGCCCTCGGCACGCTGCACGCGACGCTCACGCCGGCCCAGCGCGCGGCGCTCGTGGCGAACATCGAGGAGCGGATGACGAAGCACGGGCCGGACGGCATGAAGCACGGGCCCGATGGCATGAAGCACGCGCGGCGCGAAGGCCCCGAGGACGGCGAGCGCGGGCCGCGTGGACCCGAGGGCGCGAGGCGCGGGCCGCGTGGACCGGAGGACGGCGAGCGCGGGCCGCGTGGACCCGAGGGCGCGATGCACGGGCCGCGCGGGGAGCACGGGCCGATGGGCTTCTTCCTGCACGGGCTCGAGCTCCGCGACGAGCAACGCGCGGCGATCAAGACGGCGCTCGAGGCCTCGCGGCCCGAGAAGGCCGACAAGCCCGAGGGGATGGATCGGGAGGCGTGGGCGAAGAAGCACGAGGAGATGCGCGCCCGCATGAAGGCAGGGTTCGATTCGTTCCGCGGCGAGAAGTTCGACGCCGAGGCGCTCCTGCCCTCGAAGGACATGCGGCCGCCGATGGGTGGTGATCACCTCGTGAAGGCGCTCGGGGCCATCGTGCCGGTGCTCGACGCCGAGCAGCGCAGCACGCTCGCGCAGCGCATCGAGGAAGGCCCGCAGATGCCCCCGCATTTCCGCGGCAAGCGGGGCGGGCGCGAACACGGCGAGACGCAGGCGCCGTCCTCGCGGTAGAGTCCGGCACGCATGTCCGTCGATCTGAGGCTCGTCGCAGCGCGTGTGGCGGGTGGGGACGTGGCCGCCTTCCGGCCCATCGTCGACCACACGCGCGTGCCGCTCTACCGGCTCGCGGCGCGCCTCGTCGGCAACCTCGCCGACGCCGAGGACGCGCTGCAGGACGCTTACTCCAGCGCCTTCCGTGCCCTCTCGGAAGGTCGTTACGACGGCCGCGCCAAGATCGAGACCTGGCTCTACCGGATCGTGACGAACGCGTGCGTCGACCTCCTCCGCAAGCGGCGCGAGCGCCCCGCCGAGGAGACGGGCGAGCCCCGCTTCGACGGGCTCGTGCGCGCCGAGGCGCGCGTCGCCTTGAACGAGCTCGACGTGATGCTCAAGGCCCTCCAGCCACAAGATCGAGCGGCCCTCGTGCTCGTGACCGTGGAGGGGCTCTCGGCGAAGGAGGCCGCCGAGGCGCTCGGATGCAGCGAGGGGGCGCTCGAACAGCGCCTCGTGCGAGCGAGGGCCGCGCTACGCACGAAGACCGAGGCGGGGGAGGTGTCCGATGGTCGAGCGTGAACAAGATCCGCTTTCGCATCTCGCAGCACTCGCCCGCGCCACGGACGATCTGCGTCCGACGGACGATCTCACCGACGCCCTGCTCCTCGCGATCGTCCCGCCGGACGATCGCCTCGCGCGAATCACACGGGACACCTCGGATCTCGCGCCGAGCGACGATTTCGTCTCGTCCGTGATGAGCGCGATCGGCGCGGCGAGCGGCGCGCGTCCGGCCGAACCGCCGTGGTCGTCCGGCGTCGTCCGCTTCGGCCGGTTCGCGCTGGTCGGCGCCGCGGCGGCTGCGGTCCTCGGTCTCTGGCTGTCGCGGACGGCCGAGACAGGCTACGACTCGGCCGTCCTCGAGTCCGTGGCCTCCGTCGAGGTATACGAATGAAGTCCCGCCTGCTCCCCGCCTTCGTGCTCGCGGGTGTGTTCGTGCTCGGCGGCGTCGCCGGCGCGGGCGCGATGCGCGCCTACATGCTCCAGGACCTCCGCTCGCGCTTCGGCGGCCCGCCGGGCGAGGTCCGCACGCACCTGCGTGTCGAGTCGATGCGCCGGCACCTCGACCTCACGGCCGATCAAGTGACCAAGGTCGAGGCCATCTTCCGCGAGACCGACGGCGAGCTCGAGCGCACGATGAAGCCTTGTCGCGACGGATTCGAATCGCTGCGCAAGAGCACCGACGATCGAATCATCGAGGTCCTCGACGCCTCCCAGCGCGTGCGCTTCCAGGAGTTCAACGACAAGCGCAAGCGAAGGCCCCACGGCCCGTTCCCGCCGCCGCCGGAGCCTCCGCCGGGCCCGCCGCCCGAGTGAGCCGCGCAAAACCGACCACGTTCTTTACGGTCCCCACACCCAGGCGTTAGGCTGCGCTCGTGACCCCGGCCGAGCTCTTCGGCGGCCGTTTTGCCATCGAGCGGCTCGCAAGCGCGGGCGGCATGGCGGAGGTGTATCGCGCGCTCGATCACGCGACGGGCGCGCGGGTCGCGCTCAAGGTCTTGCACGCCGCGGGGGCTCCGTTTGCCGGCCACTTCGCGCGGGAGAGCTACGTCCTCGCCGAGCTCGATCACCCGGGGATCGTCCGGTACGTCGCGCATGGCGCCGCGCCCTCCGGGGAGCTTTTCCTGGCGATGGAGTGGCTCGAAGGGGAGGACCTCGCGCAGCGCTTGAAGCGGGGTCCCCTCTCCATCGCCGAGACCCTCACCCTCGGCGTGCGTGTCGCCGAGGCCCTCGGCGCGGCCCATGCGCGTGGCGTCGTCCACCGCGACATCAAGCCGAGCAACCTCTTCCTCCCGGATCGCGACATCGGCCGGGTGAAGATCCTCGACTTCGGCATCGCGCGCCCCCAGGCCACGCGGCCCGCGACGCGTACGGGCATCCTGCTCGGAACCCCGGGCTA
Source organism: Polyangium sorediatum (assembly GCF_029946465.1). NCBI lineage: Bacteria > Pseudomonadati > Myxococcota > Polyangiales > Polyangiaceae > Polyangium > Polyangium sorediatum. The sequence goes on along the minus strand of NZ_JARZHI010000078.1, from coordinate 43,666 downwards.
CATGGCCCCCGAGCAGGCCCTTGGCGCGCGCACGGTCGATCCTCGCGCCGACGTGTTTGCGCTCGGGTGTGTGCTCTACGAGTGCCTCGCGGGGCGGCCGGTCTTCGAGGCCGAGCACCTCATGGTGCTGCTCTCCAAGATGCTCGCGCCCGAGCCGCCGCGCCCTGCGGACGTTCGTCCCGACACCCCCGCCGCGCTCGACGAGGTCATCGCGCGCATGCTCTCGCACGAGCCCTCGCACCGGCCCGCCGACGGCGCGGCCGTCGCCGTCGAGATCGCCATGCTCGACGACGCCGAGACGGCCTGGGTCCAAGGCGGCGTGCCCCTCCATCGCCTCGGCGCGGCGACGCCGATCGAGGATCTCTTCGAGGTCACGGGCGTCGGGCTCCCCGACGAGGTGCCCACCGTGGACGCGGCCCGGCGGCCCGGCGACGGCGCGTCGACGTTGCCCCTCGATGCCTGGTATCGCCAGAGCGCCTCGGCCGGGGCCCCGCACACGGTGGTCTTGCCCGGCGCTTCCCTCGCGCTCGCCGGCTCCGAGGACGACCCTGTGCTCGTCCCGCACACGCTCCTCGGCCGGCCCTCGCCGTGTGTCGGTCGCGAGCGCGAGATCGACGAGGTGTTGCGCGCGTTTGGCGCGGTTGTCGGGGGTTTCGGGGCGCAGCCACGCGCAGCGGGGCGGGGCCCCCAAGCGTCGACCGCGGGCAAGGCCGCGGCGCTCGTGGTCACGGGCGAGCCGGGCGTCGGCAAGTCCCGCCTCGTCGCCGAGGTCGTCCGCGCCCTTGATCTGCGCGGCGGCCTGCTCGACGCCGAGGGCATCGTCCGCCCTGTCTCCGTTTTCACCGCCGAGGCCGCGCCGCTCGCCGAGGGCGCCGCGTTCGCCCTCGCCGCCGAGCTCGTCCGCAACGCCGCCGGCCTCGGCCACGGGGATGCGCTCTCCGTCCGGCGCGACAAACTCCTCGATCGCCTCGCGCGGCACCTCCCGCCCGCGTCGGCGGGCCGCGTCGTCGAGTTCCTCGGCGAGCTCACGGACGTGCCTTTCCCCGACGACACGAGCGTGCCGCTCCGCGCGGCGCGGCAGGACGCGCGGCTCATGGGCGATCACGTCCGCCGCGCGTTCGAGGACTGGCTCGCCGCCGAGTGCGACGCGCGGCCCGTGCTCGTCGTGCTCGAAGACCTCGCCCGCGCCGATGCGGCGAGCATCGGCCTCTTCGAAGGCGCGATGGCGAGCCTCGCGTCGCGCCCGTTCTTCCTGCTCGTCACGGACGCGCCCCCGTCCTTCGCGGCCGGCCGCGCGCGCAGCTTGCCGCTCGCGCCCCTGCTCTCCGACGCGGCGCACGCCATCGTCCGGCATGGCCTCGGCGAGGCCGCCGAGCCCGCGCTCGTCACGCGGATCGTGCAGCGGGGCCTTGGCAGTCCGCTTCGCCTGGAGCTCCTGACGCGTAGGGTGGGCGCGGGCGCGGACATCCCTTCCGGTCCGACGCCCGAGCTCGTCGGCCGCGCCATCGCCTCCCTTTCGCCCGACGCGCAGCGCCTCCTCCGCGCTGCGAGTGTCTTCGGCATGCGCTTCTGGTCCGGCGCTTTGCTCTCGGTCTTGCCCGGCGCCTCCCCGCGCACGGCCGCCGAGCCGTGGCAAGCCGAGCGCAAGGCCCTCGCCGAGCTCACCGCGGCCGAGCTCGTCGTGCGCCGCGGGGGGCGCACACCGTGGGGCGACGAGCACGCCTTCCGGCACGTGATCGTCCGGGAGGTCGCGTATGTCTCGCTCGACGACGCGGAGCGCGCGCGGCTGCACCTCGCGGTCGGCGCGTGGCTCGAACGCGCGGGGGACGCCGAGCCGGCTGTCCTCGCCGAGCATTTCAGCCGCGCGGGCGCGCTCGATCGGGCCGTGCCGTGGGCAGGCCTCGCGGCCGAGGCAGCCTTCGAGGCGAGTGATTTCGACGCGGTGCTCGCGTGGGTGTCGCGGGGCCTCGCGGCGGCCCCGGCGGGCGAGGTTCGGGGCGCGCTCCGGCTCTTTGAATCGCAGGCCCGCAAATGGAAAGGCGAGCATCGGGCTGCGCTCGAAGCTGGGCACGACGTGCTCGGCCTGCTTCCGGTCGGCAGCCCGCTCTGGTACAGCGCCGCGGGCGAGGTCGTGCTCGCGGCGGGCAACCTCGGCGACGACGCCGCGCTCGTGGATGTCTTCGAGGCGCTCTCGGCGCTCGGGGCCGAGGGCGAGTCCGGCGCCCCGCACGTCATCGCCGTCGCGCGCGCGGCGCTCCAGCTCCTCATGGCCGGCCATCACGACCACGCCGAGGCCATGTTTCAGGCGCTCCCCGAGCTTGGGGGCTCCGCTCGGGCAAGCCGAGCTACGCCCCCAAACCCCCACACCCTCGACCGGCGCGTCGTCGCTGTCGACCCCGAGGTCGCCGCCTCCGTGCACCGCGCCCGCGCGTTTCGGGCGCTCTTCGCGGGCGACGCGGGCACGAGCGTGCGCGAGTTCGAGGCCGCCGCCGTGCGCTTCGAGGAGGTCGGCGACCTGCGCAACGCCTGCGTCCAGCGGGCGAACGTCGGCTCCGCGACGAACGAGCTCGGCGATTATGCGCGGGCCGAGGCGTCCTTGCGGGACGCGCTCGCGCAGGCCGAGCGCCTCGGCCTCGGCGCGCTCGTCGCGCACGCCAAGCTGAACCTCGCGCTCGCCTTGGCGCGGCAGGGCCAGCTCGCCGCGGCCCAGGTGTTTGCGCGCGAGGCGCTCACGACGTCCACGCGCCAGGGCGACCGCCGCGTCGAGGGGTATGCGCGCCTCTACCTCGGCATGATTCGCCTCGCCGGCCGGGACCTCGCGGCGGCCGAGGCGGAGGTCCGCGCCGCGATCGATCTCCTCGCCGCGCACCCGCCGGTCCGCGCGCATGCGCTCGCCGTGCTCGGGCAGATCGCGATTTTTAGCGGCGACGCGCGCGCGGCGCTCGGCCCTGCGGACGAGGCCATGCGCCTGCTCGAATCGCTCGGCGGCATCGAGGAGGGTGAGTCGCTCGTGCGCCTCGTGCGCGCCGAGGCGCTCGCTTCGCTCGGGCTCGAGGCCGAGGCGCGTGAGGCGATCGTCTCGGCGTACGAGCGCCTCGAAGGCCGGGCCGCGAAGATTCGGGATCCGCTCTGGCGTGCGTGGTTTCTCGAAGCGGTACCGGAGAACGCGCGCACCGTGGAGCTCGCGCGTGCGTGGGGCGTGGCCGAAAGTGCTTCGCTCGATGACGACACGAGCGCGTGAGCGGGGTTATCCGCGACAATTTTTCGTGTGACGGCGAAAGTCCCCGTCGCTACGATGCGCGCGCGGGCGCCGGGAAGGCCCGCGTTGTTCGAGGCCGGAGGACGAGACCATGAAGATCAAAGCCGCGGTTGCGCACCGACCCAACGCGCCGCTGAGCATCGAGGAAGTTGATCTGGAGGGCCCCAAGGAAGGGGAGGTCCTCGTCGAGATCAAGGCGACCGGTGTTTGCCATACCGACGATTACACGCTCTCGGGCAAGGACTCCGAGGGCATCTTCCCCTCGATTCTGGGGCATGAGGGCGCGGGCGTCGTCGTCGACGTCGGCCCGGGGGTGAAGAGCGTCAAGAAGGGCGATCACGTCATTCCGCTCTACACGCCGGAATGCCGCCAGTGCAAATTCTGCCTCTCGCGCAAGACGAACCTCTGCCAGGCCATCCGCGCGACGCAGGGCAAAGGCGTCATGCCGGACGGCACGAGCCGCTTCAAGATTGGCAAAGAGCCCGTGTACCATTACATGGGGACGTCCACGTTCGCGAACTACACCGTATTGCCCGAGATCTCCGTCGCGAAGATCCGCGAGGACGCGCCGTTCGACAAGGTCTGTTACATCGGCTGCGGCGTGACCACGGGCCTGGGCGCGGTCATTTACACGGCGAAGGTCCAGCCCGGCGACAACGTGGTGGTGTTCGGCCTCGGCGGCATCGGCCTGAACGTCATTCAGGGCGCGAAGATGGCCGGCGCGAACATGATCGTCGGCGTCGACCTGAACCCGGCGCGCAAGGAGATGGGCGAGAAGTTCGGGATGACCCATTTCGTCAATCCGAGCGAGGTGCAGGGCGACCTCGTGCCGTACCTCGTGAACCTCACGGACGGCGGCGCCGATTACTCCTTCGAATGCGTCGGCAGCGTGTCGGTGATGCGCCAGGCGCTCGAATGTTGCCACAAGGGCTGGGGCGTCAGCGTCATCATCGGCGTGGCCGCCGCGGGCCAGGAGATCGCGACGCGCCCGTTCCAGCTCGTCACGGGCCGCGTCTGGAAGGGCAGCGCGTTCGGCGGCGCCCGCGGGCGCACGGATGTCCCGAAGATCGTCGACTGGTACATGGACAAGAAGATCAACATCGACGACCTGATCACGTACGTGCTCCCGATCGACAAGATCAACGAGTCGTTCGATCTCATGCACTCGGGCAAGTCGATCCGGACTGTCGTCACATTCTGATCTTTGCGTCCGCGGCCGGGGCGGGGTAGACCCTCGCGCATGAGGGGATCCATCCTCGCCCTGGCCTCGCTCCTCGCCCTCGCCGGTTGCGAGAAGGCGGCGCCGCAGCAGCCGCCGTCCCAGCGCGTGACGCTCGTCCAGAAAGGCCCGGCCCTGATCGAGCTCCTGCCGGCCGCGGGGCAGCCCCCTTATTGCCTCGTCTTCACCATCGCCGAGGGCGGGCCCATCCGCCACCTCACGATGCTCGAAGACAAGCTCTCGCCCGATTGCCCGGCCGGCGAGCCCATCGCGGGCAACGTCTTTCGAATCCCGCCCCGCGAGGGCAAGGTGAAGATCTTCGTCGTCTTCTCGGATCGCGCCCTCGAATCCGACCCCATCGGGCGCCAGATCAGCGACCTCGTCTCGCAGAAACAACCCGTCACCGCGATGGACCTGCGCGCCCCCGGGCGCGTCGTCGTCGAGACGCTGGAATTCACGCCCGCCTCGGGTTGAGGCCGGGGTTCCTCACGCAGGCGAGGGGGCGCACTCCGCCGGGGCGCGTTTCGCCTCGATATGGGCGCGGGCGGCGGCCTCGGTCGGGAAGAACGAGAGGTCCCACTGGAAAAACGTAGGCGAGATGATGCGCCCCGCCCGGTGCGTGGTGTGCACGAGCGTGCGAATGCCGAAGCTCGCGCCATACGCAAAGCCATTCCGAAAAGGATAAGACCGGTTCACGCGCGCCCAGGCCCCGCGCGCGCCTGCGCCGAGCGATTCGAGCTCGCCGAGCCCGAGGAGCAAATCGACGGGGCCGAAGCGGTCGCCGACTGCGAACAGGATCTGCTGGATTTCCAGGACGTCCTGCAGCTCGTTCGGCCCACGGAAGACGACATGGATGAGGTCCGGCCGCTCCAGCCGGACCGAGTTCGCGCCCACGTCCCAGCTCGGTGTCGGCCGATCGAAGAGATCCACGGTACGCCACGCTACCACCTGTGCAAGGCCCATACAACGCTGATAAAAGGATGGGATGGGTGGTATGTGGAACCGTCTTGGCGCAATCTTCCTCGCTGGCGTGCTTTTCGTCGGTTGTGGGGAAGCGCCGGCGATCGAGGCGACTGCGACGGCCTGGCCCGAGGCCGACGCCCTGTTCCACGCCGAGCCCCGCTGGCTCGGCGCCGACGATGCCTATTCGGTCGACCTCGGCGGCGGCCGCGTGCTCTGGCTCTTCGGCGACAGCTTCATTGCCACGAGTGATGCGCACGTCCGCAGCGAATCACGCCTCGTGCGAAACAGCGTCGCCATCCAGAATGGCTATGACCCGAGCGAGGCCTCGATCGAGTTTTTCTGGAAGGGCCCCGAGGCCGAGCCGGCCTCCTTTTTTTTCGAAAAAGACGACACCTGGTACTGGCCCGGCGACGGGGAGCGGGTGGGCGACAAACTCTATCTGTTCATGATGGCCGTCCGCGCGGCGAGCGGCGGCCTCGGCTTCGAGGTGTTCGATGCCGACGTCTTCGTCGTCGAGAACCCCGACGACGCCCCGACCGCGTGGGTGATGAAGGAGCTCGAAATGCCCTCGAACGACGCGGGCGTCATCGTCGGCTCCGCGAGCGTGCTCGCGCATGACGGGCACCTCTACGCCTTCGGCGCGCAGGAGTCCGAGGGGCACGCCATCCACTTGACGCGGTTTCCCCTGCCCGCGTCGGGCGACGTTATCGATTTCACGAAGCCCGAATCGCTCGGCCTCGCGTTCGAGGACGGGCAAACCGAGCTGACGGTGCACCACGACCGCGCGCGCGACCTATGGATCGAGGTGCAGGCCGAGGGCTTCGGCGCTTCCGATCTTGCGCTCCGCACAGCGAACGACCTCCGTGGCCCCTTTTCCGACCTCGAAACGTTCTACCATCCCCCCGAATCCGACCGCGAGGACACCATCGTCTACGCCGGAAAGGGCCATCCCGAGCTCGAAGGCGCCGATCTCGTCGTCACGTATGCCTCGAACAGCCTCGATTTTCCCACGCTCCTCGCCGACACGTCGCTCTATTTCCCGCGATTCGTGCGCGTGGCCTTGCGCGCGCCTTGATCGCGGCTTCGCGCGTGCTGCCATCTATCGTCGGGGCGACGGATCGAGTAATCTCGATCCATGCTGCAACGTTCTTCCTCTTCGACTTGGGCGGCCCTCCTGGGCGTGATGGGCCTCGTGATCGCGTCGGCGTGTGGGGACGCCGGATCCAGCGCGTCATCCGGGGGCGGCGCGGCCGGCGCCACGTCGGGTGCGGGCGGGATGGGCGGCGCGGGGGGAGGCTCCGCGGGCGCGGGCGCAGGCTCGTTCGGCTGCAATCCGGTCTGCGTCGCGCCGCAGAGGTGCAGCGCGGCAGGCACGTGTATCGATCCCGGCACGTGCGCCGTCGCCAGCGACTGCTCGGCGGGCATGAAGTGTGACGACGCGACGAAGACGTGTGTCCCCGGCGGCGACTGCGGCGCGCAGGAGGCGAAGGTCGAGACCGTCCCGCCGAACATGCTGCTCGTGCTCGATCGATCGTGCTCGATGACGGCGCTCGTCGGCAACGTGACGAAGTGGGACATCGCCGTCGCCGCCATCAACAAGATGACGACCGATTACACCGGCAAGATTCGCTTCGGCCTCACGCTTTTCCCCGACCTCGTGACGCCGAACTGCCAGCAGGCCGCGATCCCCATTCCGGTCGGCCCCGACAACGAGACGGCCATTCAAGATCTGCTCACGGCGGCGCTCGCGAAGGCGGACAAATACTTCCCGGACGGGCCCTGCGTCACGAACATCCAGACGGCCGTCACGCAATCGACGACCGAGCCCGCGTTCGACGACACCAATCGCGACAGGTATGCCGTGCTGATCACGGACGGCAAGGAGACGTGTGGCTCGGACGCGACGACCGAAATGGAGATCAAGAACCTCTTCGAGATGCGCGGCATCCCGACGTTCGTGATCGGCTTCGGGGCGGGCATCGACCCGGCGCAGATGAACAAATTCGCGATCGCCGGCGGCGCCCCGGCCGCAGGGGCGAACCAGTATTACGACGCCTCCGATCAGGCGAGCCTCGACGTGGCGCTCGCGACCATCGCCAAGAAGACCCTCTCCTGCGCGTACACGCTCGACACGGTCCCGCCGAACCCGAACGAGATCTACGTCTTCTTCGACAACACGACCGAAGTGAGCCGCGACGACACGAAGACGGACGGGTGGACCTACGATGCGGGCAAGAACCAGGTCGTCTTCCACGGCCCGGCGTGCGATAGCTTGAAGAACGGCGTGGTCAAGGACCTCGATATCGTCCTCGGGTGCCAGGAGCCCACGCCGAACTGATCCGGAAGGTTCGACCCCGTTCATGAAGCAGAAGCCCGACCCGCGAGCCCCCGGCGCCCAGGCCCCCGAGATCGTCCACGGCCTGCGCGCCGGCCTCGCCGTCTTCGCCCGCCGCCCGGACGATGTCCTCGCCGTCTCCTACGGTCGCGAGGCGCGGCGCGACCTCGAGACCCTGATCCGCTGGGCCGCGGCGCGCCGTGTTCCTTGCCACGAGCTGCGCGACGACGAGCTCGAGCGGATCGCGCACACGAAAAACCACGAGGGCCTCTGTCTCCATACACGGCCGCGGGCGTGGCTCGGCACGAACGAGCTCGCGGACATGCTGGTCCGCACGCGCGGGGCGGCTATCGCGCTCGAGCGCGTGCGCAACCCCTACAACATCGGCGCGATCGTGCGGAGCGCGGCGTTTTTTGGCCTCGACGCCGCGCTCCTCGGCGCGCCCGCGCCGCACCCGGGCCTGCCGCCCGACGCCGTCCGCGTGGCCGAGGGCGGCGCCGAGCAGCTCGACTTCTCCCGGACCACGGACCTGCCCGACACCCTCGCGCGTCTGCGCGCCCGGGGCATCAAGATCGTGGGCGGCGAGAGCGACGCCGCGGCGAACGTGTTTGGCTTCGCCTTCAAGCGCCCGGTGGTCCTGGTGCTGGGCCACGAGCGCGAGGGGCTTTCCGAGCGCGCCAAGGCGCAATGCGACGCGCTCGTGGCGATCCCGGGGGCCGGGACGGTCGGGTCGCTCAACGTGTCGATCGCGGCGAGCGTGCTCCTGGCGGAGGTTGTCCGGGAGAACCTGCTCGGGAAAAACCCGTCCCCCGCGTCGCCCGGGCCCCCGGCACCTGCGGTGCAGCCTGCACGTCCGCCGGCGGGCCCGCCGCGGGGGCGTCTGCCGCGGCGACGGTAACGGGAGCGCCCCCACGAAGTCACAGCTTCATCTTGGATAGGTGCCGGTCGAGCGTATCGAGGGTCTCCTTCATAAGGCCCAGTTCGTCGCGAAGAGCACGAAATTGATCCCGAATCGTAGCAGCGAACGACTCCACGAGCACGCGTACGTTCTCGGGATCCATGCCGCTTTTGGCGGCAAGGCGCTGGAAGTCGTTCGTCGTTACATCCGTATAATACTTCGTGCGGTTCAGATTGAGCGCGAACTTTGGGTCGGTGCCAGGGTAGGCGACGGTGCAAACGAAGTCGTAGGCTGGCGATAGCCGTGCTCGCCGCCCGTCGGGGTAAACAAGCGACCAGTTCTTTAGGTGCGCATCCGAGTTCCCGCTGAGCAGGACGAAAACGAGTCGTCGGATGAACTCGGCGGCATCCTCATCTCCACAGACGGCTCGAATGACGCGGGCGAGGTTGTTGTAGCTCCAACGTTCATACTTTTCGGCGGGTGGAACGTCGAGCACTTGCGCGAAATCCTCCTGGTGGATCCGGCCAGTCGGGGTGCGATCGTAGCGACGAATCGCCAGCGCATGAAGTTCCCGGAATGAAAGTTCGGGGGGGAGCCCTTTGATATCGGCCACGGAGGTGAGTGCGAACTCTGGCACGTCGATGCCACAGGCCTTGGCCCACGTCAGCATCGCATGCTCGTTCAGGGGCACGAACGGGAAACGGTTGTCGGGCAATTTGACAATCCAATGCCCGCCCTTCCCGGATGCAGGCAACGTGAACCTATCATCGTTGCGCAGGACCGAAAACTTGAGCTGGATGCCTGCCAGTGAGAAGCGTAGGGGGGCGCCGTCGTCGACCGCGGCGTCAACGGAATGCTCGTCTCCTGATTCGGCGCCATTCGTCTCATCGTCGCTGCGCACGACGATGGCCCCAGGCAAATCCTCTCCCAGCACGGACAGTAACTCGAGTTCGCGATGGGGCTTCACTCCCGCGCGACGTGCGATGAGAGTCCGCAGAGCGCTCCCCTCTTCGGGCAAATAGTTCTGAAAGAACGGAGGAAGTCTGCTCTGCGGATTGCTATACTCCCATTGCTCATCGAGGTGGTCCTCGAACCATCGGCCCAGGACCGGCCGGTCTGCCATGGCGAGGTACGAGGGCTCGAATCGGAATGTCGTGTTGCTGCCGCGGTACAGCGCAAGTGTTCCTACGATGGTATCGTGGAGCAGAACGTCGAGGCGCATGATCAGTCGCCCTCCAGCATCGATGCAATCGATGGGGTATCGTCGGCTCCGGGTTCGGCCTTCTGGCGGAAGAAGACATCGATGAGTTCACGGAGGCTCTGGTGCCTCCGTGACAAGAACTCCTCGGGCTTGCCGACCACGAGCGCGATGCGCGCCTTCATCGTAATGGCGTGTGTCGCGAGCAGCGCCTCGTCTTCGATGTCGCGCAGGAGGCCGCGAAGCTCGCCTGGGGAGAGGTGTGGGTGGAGAAGACGGTTGGTGAGGCCCGATATGTAGGCAGGAGCGCCTTTCCGGCGCGCGACGATCATGGGAAACGCCTTGTCGGGTGTCGAAAGGAGCGTCGATAGATCGATGGTCCCGCCCGTTCGTAGATCCCTGGGTCCGAGGGCGGCCAGCGCACAGCATTGAAGACGGCTTTTTGCGACCTGTCGGTTGAAGTCGTCGAGCCGCAGCACGTCTGGATTCGGTTCAGGGGATACCAAACCGAGCAGCCGCTGCACCGAGCCTTCCTCGTCCCCGTCGCGAATACACTCCAAGTGTTGTCGGATGCTTACCGTCGCGCCTGTGAGTTGCATGGCGAGGGAGCCTCGCCAGACCCAACGTCGGAGGAGCGTGAGGCTTCGGGTGCGTGGCTCGGGAAACGAGTGAAAGAATCTAGAAAGAATCGTCAGAGGGAGCGAATACGGCAGCAACTCGCGGTGGGGGATCGCTGCATCGTGCTGGAGGAAAGCCACGGTTCTCCGCAGCGCACGTTCCGTCGCGCGCAGCGCATCGGGGACGCGCTCGGGGTCGATGCGTCGAGTAAATTCTTCGTGGAAGGGCAGGCCCTCGATGGCGCGTAGCCCATCGAGCACGTCATCCCGGCCGAGTCGGCCGAACCCGGTGCTGTCGAGGCTTCGCGCGATGTCCTCGAGTCCCGCGGGGGGCCCCTCGACCATCGAACCAAAGAGCGCCTCGAATACCTCCGGATCGGTGAGTCTCCGCCCGGTCCGGTTGATTCGATCGAAGATCGTGATGGGGACTCGGTCGTCTTCCGTTTCGACGATGTACGCGGGGGCGTGGTATTCACGGATACGTTTCCCGATCTCGATCGCTCGGTTGCGGCGATCCCGGCTCACCCCATGCTCGATCAGCCAGTCGAGCAAGCGGGCCGAGTCGAGGGCGATCGAGATGGGCATGTACCGCGGGTCCCTGGGGTCGGTACGATTGCCTTGCTTCGAGGGGCGAAGGTATGAAAAAGGCTCGCTCTCGTTGTCGAGATCGACGTGGATCGAGCGCTCGTCGCGGTCAGGGGTTCGCAGGAGCGCCTCGGCAAGCGTCGTGACCCGTTGCTGCCCGTCCACGATCCAGAGAACGTCGCTGCGCTTGGGCGCGTTCACCGTCAAGGCGCCAAGGGGAACCGTAGCTGCTGGGCCAGGTCGCTTCCAGAGGAGCAGCGTGCCGATCGGGTACCCCCGGTAGATGCTATCGAACAGTTGAAGCCGGTCGTCATCCTCCCACCGCAACCCACGTTGGAAGCGAGGCACGCGGACCTGTCCCTCCAGCACCTTTGCCAGGAGCATGTCGAGCTGGAAGGTTGTCGCCTCCGGTCGTTTTTCCAGCCTCTTGGGCTGCTGGCCGCCGTGCCGCTCGTTCATCCGATGACAAGTCTACAGCGGTTTCTCGCTCTTGGGGCCTCGGAGAGGGAAGCGGGCTTTTCACGAGAGGTCCGACCAACCCGCCTCCTCACGTCACCCCACCTTCCGCGCCCGCGTCGTCCCCAGCGTCTTCCGCACGAGGACCCGATCTCCGGCTTCCCCCACCTGGACGAACCCTGCCTGCAGGAACGTCGCGAGCGGCCCCGCCTCCTTTTCGGGCCGCGCCTTCGGCGGGTACGCGTCCACGAACGTCACGCCTTCGGCCCTCAGCGCGTTCTCGGCCTCGGCGAGCAGCACGCGGCCGAGCCCGAGCCGCTGGTAACGGGGGGCCACGAGCAGGCAGGCCACCGTGGCCACCCGCCCCGCCGTCGCGGACGCGTTCGGCCCGAAGGCCGCGAGGGCGCCGACCAGGCAGAGCGCCGCGGGAAAACCCCCGACGTACCCGGCAAAACCTTTGAGCCGCCCGGCATACATTTCGCCTTCCAGGATGTTGATCACCTCCCATGGGTCGAGCTCCGGTGGCTGTCCTGACAGACCGGGAAAAACGGCGTCCGGCACCTCGTCGAGCTCGTGCTCCAGCAGCGCCAGGCTCTCGGCCACCGTCGTGGGTTCGTCGGGGGAGACGGGAAGGACGTACGTGTCGAGCATGGGGTTTTACGGGACCGGACGACAGAGGTCCCTCAATAAGCTCCATGTCTCGAACGACCCGTTCGTCCGAAAAAAAAGTGAGACCACGAAAAATAAATCGTGCTCCGTGGGAAAACTGTAGGGCAAGCCACGGTGGATGGGATGCACGCGACGGGGATCGCGGCGGCGGGCGGGGCGCGTTATGTTTGGCTCGATGGTCCGGAAATTCGGGCTCCCCGTCCTCACGCCGAAGCCGCCGCCGCCGACGGTCGACGCCATGCGCAAGCGCCTCGGCGGGCGCGCCTCGACCGAGCCCGGGGCCGGCGACGCGGTCACGTTCACCACGCCGGGCGGCGTTCGGCTCACGGGCGTGGTCCTGTTCGTCCGGGGAGACGAGCTCGACGTGTGGGTCGACGAGAACGTGGTCCGCCGGACCCGTCGCGCCGTGGCGGCCCCGCTCGACGCCGAGCTTCCACGCGACCTCGTGGCGATCGCCGCCGACGCGCGGGTCTTCGCCAAGCTGAGCGAGGGCCAGCGGATCCGTTACCTCGACGAGGGCCGCGTGGACGAGGGCACGCTCGTCGAGAAGTGCCGCTTCGGTGCGCTCGTCGAGCGCGGCGACGGCACGATCGTCGGCCTCGGCTTCCGCAGGCTCTGGCCCGCGGACGCCACGCCCGCGCGCGAACCCTCGTAGGTCAGAGGCAGCTACAGAGCGGATCGTCGAGCGCGCACGCGCAACCCGTCGTGACCCGCGTGTTCGGTTTGCCCGGGACCGTGGCCGTGTCGTGCTTGTGCTTGTGCGGGTTCAGGCCGGCCGGCGGCTCGGGCGGCGTCGTCTTCGGCAGCGCCTCGGCCTCGGGCGAGGCGGGCGGCGTGGGTGGCGTGGGTGGCGCTTGCGCCTCGGCGGCTTCGGGCTTCACGGGCTCGTTCGTCGCGGTCGGCGCGGGCTCGCTCTTGCCGCAGGCGGCGACGAGCAGCGAGGCGCCTACGGCGAGGCGCAGCCGGGGCAAACGCCGGGCAGGCGGGGGGCTCGGCGCTTGATGGCGGAAGAGGACGTTGCCCTCCTCATCGTGCTCCACCCGCACGCAGAGCGAATGCGGCCGGGCCGAGGTGATCAGGCGATCGGCCTCGTCGGGGGTGAGCTCGGCGAGCGCGACGACCTGTTTGTCGCACGAACCGCAATGCCGCCGCGCTTCCGACCCCGTCATCGACTCCCAGCGTTCGCTGCAAGGCTCGGCGATGTGGAAGCGTCGGAGCATGGAGACGAGTGTACGCCCGTGAGCCCGAAAAGGGGAGCCTGGGCGCTACACCCCGCCGAGCCGGGCCTGCGCGAACGTCCCGAGCCCATTCACGACGACCGGGGGGATCTCGTGCGCCCCGCCGTGCGGCACCCACGTCACCCGCGCTTTCGCGGCGGTCATCATGTCCCGGAGGATCTCGGCGCGCCCGAAAGGCAGGAGCGGATCACGCCGTCCGTGCGAGATGAACGCAGCGAGCCGCTCCCCGATCGTATCGAGCCCCGCCTGCCAGCGCTCCCCGCCGAGGCGGGTCCCGGAGAGCACGGCGAGGCCGGCGAAAGGCTCGCGGAGGTGGGTCACGAGCTCGGTCGTGACCATGGCGCCCTGGGAAAACCCGCCCACGATGAGCTGATCCCGCCGCACGCCGTATTCCTTGCCGAGGATCTCGACGGTCTCCGCGAGCGCATCCCGGGCGGGCGTGAGTCCCTCGGGCACCTCGTCGAGGCGCTTCATGGCGCCGTCGATGTCGCCGCGCATGAGAAGCGCCATCAGCCGATCCATGCCGATGTCCCACCAGGCACGTCCGCGCATGCCGGGGCCGACCTCGACTTCGAGGGGGGCTTCGGGGAAGAACCAGCGGACGCCGCGGCCGGCGTCGATGACGCGGCAGAGGCTGACGAGGTCCTCCCCGGGCGCGCCGAAGCCGTGGCAGAGGAGAATGGCGGGGCCGTCGCCGCCGCCGCGGTGGTCGTCGCCGCCACGAACGTGGACGCGGAGGGGGCCGATGGTGCGGGGTTCCATGGGGGGAGGACGGTAGCAGGATTTCGAGGGGGTGCGGTGGGTGGGCGAAGGGAGGGCGCGTGGCGCGGGACAGGAAGAGTGGCGATATCGGCGGGAGGACGCTGGGGCGGCATCCCTGGGCAAACGGTCTCCGATTCCAGGCCGAGCTTGTGCCAGCGGCGGAGGGGTGGCATGTTACGGGGAGACGCCGGGCGAGGGAAAAACGCGTGGAAAAGCGAATGTTGAAGCAGCCCGAAGCGGCGCTCGATGTGGTCAGCAGGGACCTGGCCCCTTGGAAGACTCCGCCCTCTTGCCCCAAGCGTCCCATCCGCTCAAGGACGCCATCCACGGCGTAAAAGCCATGCGCGCAGCCGAACGCGCCCCTCGTCACGTCGCTGATGGGCGCTTGTACAGGACAATCGATCGATGACCATCAAGAATGAAACTGTGAAGCAGCGAAAATTCCTGAAGTCGATGATCGACGACAGCTACTACCCGAAGCACCTCGTCGAGAAGGGCCAGCGGCTCCTCGTGGCGCTCGCGGAGCGAATCGAGACGGAGGCGCCCAAGGGGAACGCGGTCTACGCGCTCACGCACGCCACGACCGAGGCGTTCAACGATCTCCAGGAGGAGTTTTTCGAGGCGGAGAGCGAGATCGAGACGATGGCGCGCGAGGCCATCGCGGAGGACATCGGCTTCCTCCTCGGCGCCTACGGCTACGAATTCGACATCGAGGAGGCCATCGCGCCGCGGGATTGGTGACGCTCGCCATGATGGGCGTCCAGGTGCAGATCGTTCGATTTCCGCTCGGCTGTCCGTGGTAACGACCACCACAAGTTTGCAGGGGCGGCGGACCTGCTTATCAAACCGTTATCCAGCATTCTCCGACGCAAGGAGCGCCACGAGCATGGCAATGACTCTTCAGGATGCCCTCGCGCAGTTGAAATCTCTCGGTCATGAGACGGTCCGTGCGCAAAACAGAAAACGTGGCGCAGGGGACCATCAGTTCGGCGTCCGTCTTGGTGACATACGGAAGCTTGCCGCGAAGGACAAGACCAACCACCCGTTGGCCATCGCTCTCTGGGACACCGGGAACATCGATGCCCGGCTCCTGGCAATCCTTCTGCTCAAGCCCAAAAACCTGTCTCGCGACGAGATGGAGCGGATGGTGCGATCCGTCGACTTCGTGCAAGTCGCGGACTGGCTGAATTCCTATGTCGTCAAGAACCATCCCGACAAGGAGTCTCTTCGCCAAGCATGGATGCAAGAGGATGACCCCTGGGCCGCCCGCGCCGGCTGGAGCCTGACGTCGGAGCGCATCGCCAAACGTCCGGATGGGCTCGATCTGCCAGCGCTTCTGGACCGCATCGAGTCCGAAATGGGGAACGCTGTTTCGGAAGTACAATGGACGATGAACTCCTGTCTTGCAGGGATCGGCATCCACTTCCCCAAGCATCGCAAGCGCGCCATCGCCATCGGCGAAAAACTGGGAATCTATCGCGATTATCCGGTCTCCAAGGGTTGCACCTCTCCGTTCGCCCCCATCTGGATCAACGAAATGGTGCGTCGGCAAAGTTGACCCCTCCACCGCCCATTTCCAGCCCGAGCGTACCACTTTCCGTTCGGTCCCGACCCGTTTTCCGTTGATCACCCCCGCATACCGGAGGACGCTTCCCCTCGGAGCAACTCCCCATGCCCGACCCCATTCTCCTCCGCTTTCGCGCGACTCCGGGTGAAAACGTCGACGTGCCGGTCGTCCTCGCCGGCGCTGGAAAAGAGGCGGCCGAAAGCTGGGAGGACGCGCGGCGCACGCCGGGCGTGCACGTCCTTCTTGCAGGGGATCGTGATTACGTCGTGAGCGTCGCGCCTCCCGTGTCGGAGGCGACGATTCAGATGGTGGTGGCACACCGGGAGAAGAGCGCGCGGCTCGTGTTCCCCGGACGATCGCCCGTGCGGCGCAGGATCGCCGATGTCGCCGTCGTGCCGGCGGGGCAGGCCAAGCCGATCGGGCCCGATGCCACGTCCGTCGCCCTCGCGGCGGCCCTCGATTTGACGGCCGGGCGCGAAGGCGCGCCGTCGTTATGGCTCTTGCCCGACGGATCGTTCGCCGTCGAGCCAGGGCCGCCGCCACATGGCCTCGACGCGGGCCCCGCGCTCGTCCGCGCCGCGCGCTGGGTCTCGTCCCGCCGCACCACGACGTTCGAGCGCCTCTTCCCGCCGAGTGCGTTTCACCCCGACGAACCCTTGCGCCCCGAGCGGCTCACCGCAGCGCAGGCCGAAGGGCTGCTCACCCAGGCCCGAAGCGCGCTCGCCGCGGCAGGGGCGACCACCGATGATGCACGAAAAGATCCAACCGCGGCGGCGCAGATTCGATCGGCCGCGCTCACCGTGCTCTCGCACCTCGTAGCCACGGCGCTCCGGGATCCGGAGTTCCGCGCCGCGGCGGACCAGGCCGCAGCCCTGATGTTCGCGCTCGTCGCCAGCGAGACCGGGCCCGCGGCCGTGCCCGCGCTCCGGGCGCACGCGATTCAGCTCCTCTCGATGCGCGCGCCGGCGCTCACGGCGGCCGACCGGGAACTCGCGCGGAGCCTCGTCCGGAGCCTCGTGCGCGAGGCGCCGCCCTACGACACGCTCCCCGGCCCGTGGCGGTTCGCGATGTGCTCGGCCCGCGATTTCCATGAGGGCGAGGTCGACATCTTCATCGATCGCTACGACTTCCGCGAAATCCCAGCGCCCGAGGGGTCACCGGTGCCGCCCAAATACGGGACGTATCGTGTCCTCGAAGCGCCGTTCCGCACCCCGAGTGGTGATCCGGTCTGGCTCTATGCCCGCGCCGCGCGGCCCGACGACGAGAACCTCGAAATGGCCGACGCGGCGTTCGTCGGGGTCTTCATCAACCGGCACGCCCAGCTCGGCGCCTACGACATGCGCGCCGCCACGGCGACCGCACGCCAGGCCGGCTACAAGATCATGATGAACGCGCAATGTGCCGGGTTGACAACCCGTTTCGCCATCGCGCGCACGTTCCCCGACGCCGACATCTATTCGTCCTGGGACAGCACTTACTTCCGCACCGGCGGGCCCGGCGGCAAGATGAACGCGTCCGAGGGCGTCGATTGTTTCGTCGAGCTCCTCCGCGGCATGTGCGCCAAGGAGACCCACGCCCAGATCGAGGCCCGCATGCGGCGCGTGCAATGGCACCACGCGCAGGCGAGCTTCCCCGGCTTCTCGCAGTTCATCGGGCCCGGCAATCCCCTCGTCGTCGCGCGCTTCCAGGACGTCAACCGCGACGGCCGCGCCGATCTCTACGACGGCTTCCTCGACCTCACGATCGCCGAGCTCGCCGAGGACCTGCGCGCCTCGCTCACGCCCCGGGATCCAGGCGTCGCGCCTTCGCAGATCGGCGGCGAGGCGGCCACCGGGCTCGGCTGGGCCGCGGGCAGCATGAACCGCGTCACCCAATACTCGGATCTCTGGGCGGGTTTGCCCGGACAGAGCGAGCTCTTTTACGTCTTCCATGCGGGCGGCTTTTACGATCGCGGCGAGCCGCCGGCCGACGTGCCCGGCGGGTTGCCCGGCGAGCGGCTCGGGGCCTTGCCGGCCGTTTGTCGGTACGTGCGCGGCACCGAAGGACCTGCGGGCATGCAGGCGGACGTGATGATGCACGCCCACCTGAGCCACGCGGGCAAGGAGATCAAGCGCTTGCTCTGCGCGGCCGACGCGATGTGGCGCGCCTTCGACACGGGCCTGCTCGACGGCCCGCCCATGCACACGCCCGCGGGCAAGCGCGCCGCCGTCCTGCTCATGCTGGCCGGGTTGCTCGAGTTCCCCGCCGACCAGAACTTCGTCGACGGCCTCTGGTCCATGGCGCTCGAAGCCCTGCGATTCCCGTCGATCTCGAGGTCGCTCGTCCGCGGGTGCATCACGGACGCGGACCACGACGCGTCGAACTACTACGGTTCGCGCCGGGGGCTCGTGCAGCTTCTGGAGGATCTCGGGAGATCGGATCCGCTCGCGCACGCGGTGCTCGCGTCGGAGGATCCGAAGGTGGGACGGGCGAAGGAGATCTAGCCTCTACAGCTTCGTTCCAGGCCTCTTGCCCGACGGCAGCGCCTTGCCGCCGGGGCCGCCGAGCACGCTGTCGGGCGGCGTCGGGGCCATGTCCTGCAGGTCGTCGGGGTCGAGCGGGCCGTAGGCCTTGCTGCCGATCTTGAAGAAGACGCGGCGCATCTTGTCGCTGAGCTGGTCGAACGCGCGCGCGGCCATGACGTCGTAGACGCGGCCCTCGCTCGGCCCGCCGCCGATGCCGTACATCGGGTTCGTGTAGTCGACCGTGAAGTGGTCCGGCGGCTGTACGGGCAGGTCGAACTCGAGTTTGTCCGCCTCGCCCGGGATCTTCATGACGACGTGGAAGTCGACCACGATGCCGACGAACTTGCGGTCGCCCTTGTCCTCCGTGAAGAAATCACCGGCCCAGCCAACCTCGTAACGCACCTCGATCGTCGGCGCCTCGACGGTGCTCGCCTCGGGGTCCTTCCCGATCTTGCCGTCGCGCGCGTCGAGCGAGTCGAGCGCCGCGCGCATGTCGGCGATGCTCTTGCTGCTGGCGGCGTCACGCAGCCGATCGTAAGGGTCGCGATCGTCCTTCGGCTGCACCGCGAGGGGCTTGCCGTCGGGGCCGATGCGCGGGCCTTGCTTCAGCGCCATCACGTCCGCCGGGAAGACCTTCTCGAAGCCCTGCTGCAGGCTACGCACGATCTCGGCCTCGCGCTGTACGCCCACCTTCTCGCCGAAATGCGGGGCCACGGCGACGATGTTGCCGCCGCCTGCGATCTCGCCGCCGAGCTTGCTCCGGAGCAGCTCGTCGACCTTGTCGAGCTTCTCCGTCGAAGGCGCCTCGAAGCGCGCCTCGACGCGGGCCGTGTCGTTTTTCTCGAGGTACGCGAGCAGCTTCTCCATGAACGGCAGGAGCTTCGGATCGTCGATCGAAGCCTGCTCGCGGAACTCGCCGAGCGTCTTCGTGAAGAGCGCGTGGATCTCGTCGCGCGCCTC
Organism: Polyangium sorediatum; assembly: GCF_029946465.1. NCBI lineage: Bacteria > Pseudomonadati > Myxococcota > Polyangiales > Polyangiaceae > Polyangium > Polyangium sorediatum. The sequence continues at coordinate 24,436 of NZ_JARZHI010000078.1, read as the reverse complement.
CTGTTCGACCACCGACTTCGGGTATTTCTTGAGGAACTCGCGCAGCGCCGTGACCGAGCCCTTCTTCTTGGCCCCGCGCAGCGCCGCGCGCGGCAGGTGCTCGTCGCGCGCCTCGTCGAGGTGGCGCTTGCCCTTGCGGACGTAGTGCTCCCACTCGTACTCGTCATCGAGCCGCATCGCGGTCGCGAACATCGCCTCGTCGCTCGCGACGTTGCGCAAGTGCCACGTCGGTAGGGCGAGCAAGGCCGCGATGGCCGCGGAGACGCCGAGGATCGTGCCCTTCGCGAAGAGCGCGCCGATCGATTGCGCAGCAGGCTGCTGCATGTCCTCGTCCCGCGGCGCCTGCACGGCCCAGGTGTCCTTGACGCGCACCTCGAAGAGCGGATCGAGCTTGAGAAGCGTGTCGAGGTCACGCGCCTGCGCGGCCTCGCGGATCTGGCGCTGCGAGTCGCCGAGCTGCCGGAGGACCTCCTCCGCGCGCTCCTTGCCGTGAATCGTGAACGACTCGGTGAGGCCCCCCTCGAACGTGAAGGTGAGCGTCGTGCCGTTGTAAATGCCGTTCGTGTGCTGATGGACGCCGCGGAAATCCACGAGCGTGCTCATCGGCACGATGCGCAGGACGCGGTCCTCGGCGTTGATGAAGTCCATCGGGAAGAGGAAGCGCCCGGGCTTGTACGGCAGCGCCGAGCCGAGGCGGACGCGACGAACCAGGAACAGGATCGACAGGAAGACGATCGCCGTGCCGAGGAAGTAAACGAACATGAGCGGCATGGACTGGAGCGTCCGGCCGAACTCGTAGAGCAGCGTGCCGACCACCAGAATGAAGCCGAGGAGCGCGAGGATGAACCACCCCGCGATGGCCGCGCCTTGCGAGGGCACGCTCGACAAAAGGGGGTACGGGGACGACTGGTGCTGCATGCAGCTGATGAGCCGCTCCCGCACCTCCCTCGGCAATGCATTGAAATCGACGCGCTTGGCCTCTGCCATGGCGACCTCCGAACGGAAGCCGCGAGCCGAGCGACCTCCCGAGCCGAGCACGATACGCGAGGCCCTCTCCGCATGTCTACGGGAGGCGCGTTTTCCGCGGGGGCTCGTGGGAAATCACGCGTCGACGGATTTCGCCGGTGCTCGTCAGCGCACCACGCTGCGCGCGGAGAGCATCTCGTGCTCGACCTTGACGAGCTTGTTGTAGACGCCGATCAGCAGCAGCGACGGCACCCACTGCCCGACGAAGTTCGCGAGCTCGAGGCGCTTCGAGTAACCGAAGCGACGCTGCGGGCGCGCCGAGGCCGCGAGGCTGGCCGAGATCAACATCGACCCGAACGCGAGGCCGAGGTACGCGATCGAGGGCAGGCGCGAGGTCTGGCGCTCGATGAGCTGCGTCGTCTTGCCCTCGTTCTTGTTCAAGGTGGAGGTCATGCCCTGCGTGGAGACGTCGAACGACTGATCCATGGATTCCTCCCGGGGCCCTGGTCCGACGACGACAGGCCCGCGCCGGCCGACGCTTGCGACGATCACGCCAACAGAGGAAGCGTGCAGGGGAGGAGCGGCGAGGCGGGCTCGTCGCCGTCGGCCCGCACGCCGAACAGCGCGACGAGCAGGGGCGCGGGGGCGGCTTTCAAGCGCGGGCTTGCCGGGCCTGGCGAACTCGGGTGATGATGGCCGGACGTCATGAGCCATCAGGGCCCGTACTTCATCCCCTCCGGCGCTCCCCCCGGGACGCCTCTTTTGATGGAGGAGGAGCGTCCGCCGGAGGGGGTGTATTACTTTCGTATCTATGCGGTGCTGATGATGCTCATGCTCTTCGGCATGTTCGGGACGGGGCTTTACCTGATGCTCGGGCCGCTCATGCGGGGTGTGTCCGGATCGTCCGCGACCGGGGAATGGGTGATGGGGCTCTTCATGACGGGCCTCTCCTTCCTCGTCATCATCCCGCACGCGATCGTTCTCTTCGCCGGCAGGGCGCGGTGGGCCTACACGCTGGGGATCGTCCTGATCGGGCTGAACATGCTGTGGAACACGTGCTGTTTGCCCATCACGATCCCCCTGCTCGTCGTCTGGATGAAGCCCGAGACGAAGCGCTGGTACGGCATGACCTGAGCGGACATCACCGGCGCGCTCGGCGCCGCGTACCCCCGTTCTCCCTGTCAAACGCGTTTCGCCGCTGACGTATTCGCGTGCAGCGTGCGCCCGGCGCGGGAGGTGCACGCATGCGCCCGCCACGGGGGATCGATATGAAGGCGATCATGCTGGCGATCGTGCTCGGGCTCGTGCTGCTCGGGTGCGCCGCGAATGTCCAAAAGCCGGCCCGGGAAGCGACGCTGGGCGCGATTTCGGCCCTGGAGACGCCGCCCGAGGATGCCGAGCTCGCCCGCAAGATGGGGCTCTTGCTCGATCGCTTCCTGACGAACGCGCTCGCCGCCGGGCCGCCCCCAGGCCTCGAAGCGATCTCCGCGAACGTGATGCAAGGGGCGATGCGAGGGCTCACGGCGACCGTGCCCGAGCAGCGATGGATCGTGCGCCACCTCGTCACGGAGTCCTTGCGCACGGCGGTCGACACCGTGATGGACGAGCGCGGTCCCATCAACCGGGCGGCCGCGAGGGCCGGCGAGCAGGCGGCGATGGGGCTCGTGCGAGGCATGAACAGACGGGAAAACGAGGCGACGTCGCTCGTCGGCGAGGTCTCGGGCGAGATGGGCCGGTCGCTCACGCGGGCCATGGGCGGCGAGATCGCGGGCTGGTTCGGCCCGGATGCCGAGGGGCCGCTCGCGGACGCGATGGCGGCGGCGGCCGAGCGCGCGGCCGGGGCGGCGGTGCGCGGCGCCCTCGCCGCGGCGAAGGACGAGCTCGCGCAGTGTCCGTCGAGGGCGGGTGAGCCTTGCGTGAACGACGTCGTGGCCTCGCTGAGCCGCTCGGCCGCGCGCGGAGCGAGCGAGGGGTTCCGGCGGGAGCTCGAGCCTTTGCCGATCGGAATTGCGTTCGCCGTGGGCCTCGCGGTGGCGGTGCTCGGGATCCGGCTCCTGCGCGAGTGGCGCTCGCGGAAGCGTCCGACGGCCTGAACGCCTGAAGCCGCGCGCCCGCTTCGATCTTGCCATGTGGGGCGGGATGAGGAACAAGGGCCTCGTTGGAGGAGCGGGAGACATTGCTGCGGAGCGAGGAGGGCACGATCGTGGCCGAGAGCCCGCTCGTGCTCGTCTGCGACTGCCCCGGGGGTTTTGCCGATACGCTGGTAAAGCTCTACGCGCCGTTCGCGCTCGTCGCCTCGATCCTCGTCTCGGTCATCGTCGGGCTCCGCGCGGCGCCTTTCCCCATCCTGTTCGTCGCGATCCTCTGGACGACCGCCGCCGCGATCGGCAATCGCATCGCGCGGCGGAGCGCGCGCAAGCACGGGCGTTTCCGGATCGACCTCGAGCGCGGCGAGATCGTGCAGGAGGGCCGTGGTTTTTCCCGGACGCTCGACGCGCGGGAGCTCGACCACGCGGCAACGCCCGTGGTGGCAGGGGTCGAAGGGGAATCGACCGAGCCGGGCTTCGAGCCGCGTTGGCTCGTCCTTACAATGAAAAACGGCGAAGAGCTACGGCTCGGCAAAGGTCCGGCGCACGCGCTCCGCCCCGTGGTGGTTTTCCTGCGGGAAGCGGGGGTGCCGGTGAAGGGCCCCCGAGGCTGAGCGAAACATCTCGATTGTCGGTGGATCGCACGTCCTGTAGCATGGGTGCTGTCCCACATGCTTATCCTTCTGCGCCGGATCACGCCCTTGCTTTTGCTCGCGACGACGGCGGCTTGTGAAGAGCCGCCTGCGCCGTGCCACGTCTCCTCCGCTCCTTACTTTGCGCGGTACCGGGTGCTCTCGCAGAGCGGCGCCTGTAACGCCCGCATCGGCGAGGAAGTGGGGATCGAGGTGTATCCCGCGGGAAGCCAGAAGGGGTCGGATCCGAGCCTGCCGACCATCGCCGTGCAATCGGATTTCCTGGGCCGCGCGCGGCAGGAAGCGATGGCCTCCGGGAGCGACCTCGGGGGGCAGCGGTCGTATGCGATCGGGCCCTTCATGGAGGTCGCGGACGCGGACGGGATCTGCCGCGCGGGGGACCTCGCGCCGGCGGAGATCACGTTTCCTCCGCATGTTTTTTTCGACGACCTGGGCATGCCCTTCGAGGTGCCGGGCGCGCACCTGCGCGAGACCTGGAGGGACGTCCGGATGCACGTCACCCACAGCATGCCGGGCCTGCGATTCGCCGCGGAGCTCACGATGGAGAACCTCACGGAGGGGTGCAAGGTGACGTACGAGGTCTCGGCGCTCTCGCCGTCGGTCGGCTGTGGCGGCCTCGACTTCGAGTTCCCCGCGCCGGACGACGAAGATTGCTCGCCCGCGCCGGATCCGAGCGCGGGGAACTTGATCGGCTCCGGGATCGACCCGCGCATCCCGACGCGTTGTGATTCGGGCACGCTCCATTGCGTGCTCGTGGGCTCCCCGCTGGATCCGCTTTGATCCGTTCGGCGCGACGAACGTCTGGAGAACGAAACGTGGTTTTCCCATTCCGGGTTTCCGGTCTTGTTTCCCTCGTGAGCGTTTTTCTGGCCACGCCCGCCGTCTTCGCCGAGGAGGTGTTGCCGAGCGGCCTCGGGGAGGGGAGCCCGACGCGCTTTGGCGAATCCATCGATCCGGCCGGCGTGCGTCTCCTGCCGCTCATGGCGCCGGAGCTGCGGGGCGGGCCGGCGCGCTCGTTCGAGAACCTCGCGCTCCTCTTGCCGGGGACGCGGGAGGATCTGTATGGCGTATCGTTCGTCGGGGCGAGCTCGCCGGAGAATACGTTTTTCGTGGACGGGATTCGCGTCGGCAATCCTGTGCTCGGCCTCCTTCAGATGCCCCTCTCGATGGAGTTCGTCGCGCGGGCCGACATGACGGTCGCGGGGGCGGATCCTGCGTTCGGCCGGGGCATGGGCGGGGTGTACGACGTCACGACGAAGAGCGGCGGGAACCGATGGCAGGCGTCGACGTGGGGAAGCCTCGCGCCGGGCGCGCTCGAAGGGGACAGGCCGGCGCGGGTCTTCGAGAACACGGTCATTCACACCGATTCGCGCCTCGACGGCGTGCGGGATGTCGGCGGGGCCGTGGGCGGGCCGATCGTGAAGGATCGGCTCTTCTTTTTCGCGGGAGGGAGCCTCGCCCGGCGTAGGTATCGCCTGGATCGCAGCCTGAACGCGATGTCGTGGTCGCTCGAGCCGGACGATTTCGGAGGGAGTTCGTTCGTGCCGGTCCTCGATCCGGAGACGGGCGCGCAGAAAAAGACGCGGCTCCCCGGGACGGAGAGCACGCAGTTCGCCCAGGGGGACCTCGGGCAATGGATTGGCAAGCTCACGTATCGGCCTTCGAAGGCGCAGGAGCTCTCGTTGTCCGTGTTCGGGACCTATACACGGGCCGGGGGCGGCGCGGCGTATGCGTTCGATCCGCGGAGCGAGGCGATCGGCGTGGACAACCTCGACGGGGAGCTGACGGCCCTCGGCCGGCGGGAGACGACGCTCACGAATGCGGTCGTGCTGCGCGGGACGAGCCTGTTCGGAGGCGACGCGCGGCTCGACGTGGCGCTCGGCTGGGTGCGGAACCAGAACGAGTCGGGGGCGGCGGATGGATCGGGCGTCGACGACATCGGGACGCCGGGGACGCTCGCGCACGCGCCGCGCATGTTGTGGAGGCGCAGTCCACCGGACTTGTCCCACCCGATCACCGATTTCGAGGATCTGCCGACGGAGGCGTTTCCCCTCTGCTCCCCGAACGGAAATGACGCCGATCTCGCGGTGAACTGCGCCGCGAGCCAGTATTCGATGGGGGGCCCCGGGCGCCTGTCCCGGGTCACCGCGGACCGGGTGGAGGGGCGCGCGGTCGTGTCGCTGCGGGCGCGTGGGCTCGGCGAGCACCGGATCCGCGCCGGTCTCGATTTCGAGGTCGGGGCGGTCACGCGGGTGCAAGGGTACTCCGGCGCCGTCTTCATGCGCGAGAGCCTCGCCACGGATATCGTGAAGAATGAACGGTACGGCTCTCTCCGCGGCCCCGATGCGCCGTTCACGTTCGATACGATGACGACGCAGGTGACGACGTTCACGGCGGGCGCGTTCGTCGCGGATACGTGGCGTATCCTGGAGGGGCTCGTGGTCGAAGCGAGCCTGCGGTACGACGCGCAGGTGTTTGGCGCCGGGACGCTCGCCCTGCCGTTCATGATTGCGCCGCGCGCGGGGGTCGTATGGGATCCGACGAAGAAGGGGCGGGCGCGGATCTTCGCGACGTACGGGATGCGCTACCAGGCCGTGCCGCTCAACGTCTCGTTGCGAGGGATCGCAGACGAACCCCGGCTCGCCAGTTTCCACCGGAGGGGCATCTGCAGCGTCCACGAACCGGAGAATATGTACGGCGGATGCGGGCCGGATTCGGCCGTGGTAGCCCTGGGGACGTCCCAGCCGAGCACGCTGTACGCCAAACAAGGCGGCCCGAATGCCGTCGATCCCGAGGCCTCCGCGCCTGCGTCGCACCAGGTCTCGGCGGGGGCGGAGATCGAGGCGCCGCTCGGCGTGCGGCTCGGCGCCGTGTTCGTACACGACAAGCTCATCCGCGTGATCGAGGATGTACGTTTGTCGACGGGTGGGGCGTTGATCGGCAATCCAGGCGCGGGGGCCTTGGCCTTTGGGACCGCGGCGGAGCGGGTGTACAACGGGCTCTCGCTGACCGTGATGCGGCCGTTCTCGGGCGGGTTCGTCGGAATCGCGAGTTATACGTTCTCCTCGCTCTACGGCAATTACAACGGGTTTTTCGTGCCGGAGACGGGGCAGCTCGATCCGAACGTGACGACGGATTTCGATACGCCCGCGCTCGAGCCGAACCGGACGGGGCTCCTGCCCGGGGATCACACGCATTCGATCAAGCTATACGCGGGCAAGGAGTTCGTCCTGCCGGCCGGGGTGGTCCTGGAAGCCGGCGCCGGATACACGGGGCGATCGGGGACGCCGTACAGCATGATCGGCGCGCACGCGATGTACGGGGAGGATCAGGTGTACATCCTGCCGCGCGGCGCGGCCGGGCGAACGCCGTGGGTGAACCGGATCGACGCGCGGCTCGGCGTGTCGGCGCTGCTCCGGAAGGACCTCCGGCTCGGCGTGAGCGTCGAGGTCTATAACCTCGCGGGCAGCCAGACGGAGACGGCGGTCGAGCAGAGGTACACGTCGAACAACGTGACCGCCATCCCGGACGGCACGCCGGACGATGTTCCCGAGGACATCGTCGAGAACCCTCGGTACGGAAAACCCGTGGCCTGGCAGGCGCCACGGCAGGTGCGTTTCGGGCTGCGCGTCGATTATTGAGGCCGCGCCGCCTGCACGATCTCGCCGGGCGCAGGCAGGGACTCGTTCGAGGGGACCTCGACGAGCTCGGCGTAGTCGCATTCGGCGATCATCTCGTTCGCCCTCGTCGGCGCGACCCACTTGACGGAGAGCGTGAGGATGGCCGAGACGTCGTGGTGCAAAAAATAATGTCCCCCGGGCTCGGCGGTCAGGGTCGCGTCGACGAGCGCGTCGGAGCCGAGCTTGGCGTCGATGTCGTCGCCATACCGCGTGAGGACCGTGTGAAACCCCGGCTCGGCGAGATAACAGAAATACGACGGGCCCTTGGTCATGCCGACGAGCCGGCCATTGTCGCGCACGACCGCGGGCACGAGCGAGGCGACCCCGTGCGGGCGGAGGACGCAGATCCGCGCGGCGTCCGCGGGCAGCGGGGCGAACGCGCTCGGCGGGGCGTTTTCGTGGAGGGCGAGCTCGTATTTCGTGCAGGACAGCGCGAGCAGGCCGGTGAGGGACGCGAGGGCGAGGGGGAGGGCGCGTCGGGGGAGCATCCTCCGCGTGATAGAATGGCGCGCGGGAGGCGTCAACGAGCTGGCGTGCTCTTCCGCAACGCTTCGAGCCAGGGCGCGAGGTCGTCGGGCCAGGGGCTCTCCCAGGCGAGGGATTCGCCCGTCCGCGGGTGCACGAAGCCGAGCCGGGTCGCGTGGAGCGCGAGGCGCGGCGGATCGAGGGGGCTCGTCTTTCCGTACTTGCGATCGCCGAGCACGGGGTGGCCCTCGTGGAGGGCGTGCAGGCGAATCTGGTGGGTGCGGCCGGTCGTGAGGCGGAATCGCGTCAGCGTCGCGCCGGGCGTGCCCGGCGGCGAGAGGCGTTCGAGCACCGTGGCGTGGGAGACGGCGCGTTTTCCGGCGACGGGCTCCTCGATGGTGCGCTCGTCCCAGGCGACGAGGCCGAGGAGCGCCGCGAGGTAGACACGATCGAAATCATGGGCGCGAATGCGATCGGAGAGGGCGCGGTTCGCCGCTTCGGTCCGCGCGAAGACCACGAGCCCGCTCGTGTCGAGGTCGAGCCGGTGCACGACGAAGATGGTGCCGCCGAGGGCGCGGCCGAGCAGATCCGCGAGGTTTCCGCGGTCGCTCTCGGGGGTCGGCGCGGTGACGAGGCCCGAGGGTTTGTCCACGACCACGAGGTCGTCGTCCTTGTAGACCACGCGGAAGGGCGGAAGGGTGGCCTCGTCCTTGGCGCGCGCGGCGGCGCCGACCTCCTTGGTCGCCCGGTCGAGCGCGCCGCCGAGGTGGGCGAGGATGGTTTGTCCGGGCCGAATGGCGCGGCCGGCGACCTTGACGCGGGCGCCGTCGACGAAGACGCCGCCGAGGTCGATGGCGACGCGGGCCTTGCGGCGCGAGAGGCCGGGGACGTTCGCGGCGAGGACCTGATCGAGCCTCTGCCCGGCGTCCTCCGGGCGGGCGACGAAGCGGTAGCGCTGGTGGGACAGGTCTGTCATTGCGGGGTTCGTGGGTCAGGGGGCCGGGTCGGGAAAGTGGCTGAGGCCGACGAGGTTTCCGTCGGGGTCGCGCGTGTAGAGGGTATACGGGCTCTCGCGCTCGACGGGAAAACCCGCCGCGGTGAGGGTGACGCGCCATCGCTCGCGTGCGTCCGGGCGAATGCCGAGCGCGAAGCAATGCAGGCCGGGGGTCGTGTCCTCACGGTGCGGGGCATTGGGCGAGCCGGCACGTTCGACGGCGAGGAACGCGCCGCCTCCGAGCGCGAGCCATACCGAGCGCGGCTGCCCGGCCGCGTCGTCCCAACGGCGAAGGACGGGCAGGCCGAGCACGCCCGCGTAAAAACGCTCGGCACGGTCGAGATCGGCGACGACGACGGCGACGTGGTGGACGGGGAGGGGGGGCTCCATCGCGGCGGGGAAGGTATCGCATCGCCGGGCCCGGGAGGAGCGCATTACGCCTGCCGGATCGACGAGGGGCTTGACGTCTCCCGCGGGTGACGGCAAAAGCTTCGGCCATGCGCGAAGAGGACATGGGGATCGTCAAGTCGCTTGTCAGCGTTGCCTGGGCCGACGGCCACTTCGACGAGAAGGAGCGCGAGATGGTCGAGGCGCTGATCTCCGCGTTCGAGGCGAGCGAGGAGCAGGCCGCCGAGATCCGCGCGTACGCGGCCGAGAAAAAGAGCCTCGACGACATCCCCGTGTGGGACATGTCGTTCAATGATCGCCGCGTGCTCCTGCAGCACGCCGTGCTCCTCACGTACGTCGACGGCGAGCAGCACGTGTCGGAGAAGCAGTTCGTGCAGGATCTCTGCGTGAAGCTGGAGATCGAGCCGGAAGAGGCGAAGAAAATCGTCGAGACCGCCGAGCACCGCGCGAAGAAGCACCTGAACCTGCTCTGATCCGCCCCGCTCGAACTGCCTCGGGGGGCCCTTCCAACGCCTCGTCGTCACCGCTACGATCGGAGGCGACATGCACGATCATCGTAGGGAAGGGCCGGAAGGGCAGGGCGAGCGGCAAGGCGAGGGCCACTGTGAAGGGCGGCGGCCCGAGGGGCGGAGGTCCGAGGGGCCCAAGGGCACGGAGTTCCTCGACATCGAAATCTCGAAGGTCCTCTCCAGCGAGGCCGCGGCGCTGACACGCGAGGCGGCGCGCGAGATTCTCAAGGACGCCATCAATGAGCGGCTGCGGGCGCGGCTCGGGTCGCGGCTCGAAGCGATCGCGCGGATCGCCGCGGACGAGCTCGCGGACGACATCGAGGCGAACCTCGCCATCGAGTCGATCGTGGAGGCCCGGAAGCACGCGCGGGCCGCGCGTGAGGAGGAGATCCGAAAGGCCCTCGCCCCGACGCCGGGACACACGAAGGAGTAGCCCTCCCCGTCCTCCTCGGGTCGACATTGGACGAACCTTCTACGTCCAAGCTGGCGTCGGCGAGCCCCGACGGATCTATCCATGCGGCTCCTTCTGCCTGAAGAGCCTGAAAAACCTGCTGGACACCCTTCCCCTAACATTGTACAAACCATGTACAAGCAAAGGAAGGGAGTGCTTATGTTCGACAACGCCGCCCTCGGAGAGGGGGGAGGTGCGTGGTTCGGGGGGGCGGCCACGGACGCCGGTCGGGGCGATCGGGCGGGCGTCCCTTCGGACCGCGCACGGGGTCGGCTCATCCTCCGAGGCCAACTCGACGAGGTCGGGCTCGACGACCTGCTCGGCTCCCTGGGCTCTCGGGGGCGGACGTGCGTCGTGGAGGTGCGGTCCGTCAAGCGGTGGGGCGAAATCGTCCTGGAGCGAGGGCGCGTGCTGCGCGCCCACGCCGATGGAGCGCCGCCGGACGCCGACGTCGAGGCGACGCTCGCCGCCATTCGAGGGTTTTCCCAGGCGGTGTTCCACGTGATCGCGCTCGACGAGCGTGGTTCGTCGCCGCCGCCGCCGCGCCCGGCGCTCTCCGAGACGCCGCCCGCGTCGTTGCGCCTGGTGATGCTAGAAGGCGATGCGACGGAGGTGGCGCTGGCCGCGGCCGTGATGAATGCGTGCTCGGTGTACACGCGCAAATGGCTGGGGCCGAAGCTCGCGTCGTCGATCATGCAAACGGCCTGGACCCGCACGGCCGCGTCGCATCCGGCGATGGAGGCGTTCCGGATCTCGGCGGATGGCCTGGTGACGGTGGCGGGCGTGGAGCGGGCGCGGTCGGCGATCCCGAAGGCGGTCGCCACGTGGGTGTTTTCCGTATTCGAGGCCGCCTCGATGTTCCATGAGGCGCGTTTTCAGCGGTATTACGTCCCCGAGATGCTCGGGGGCCTGATGCGATTGCTCGACAAGGGGGGATGGGGTGAGGCGTTCCGAATTCGAGACGGAGGTGTTCGTTGAGCAGTGGCTTCTACCAGGCCGTGCAGGCCGCCATGGTGTCGGAGGACGGCACGCTCGACGCTATGGAGCGTCTCGCTGGCATGTCGAAGGCGGAGGTCGACGAGCTGCCCTACGGGTTCGTGGTCCTCGACGAGGTCGGCACGATCCTGCTGTACAACCGCTATGAATCCGCCCTTTCGCGCTTGCCGCCCGAGCGGGTCGTCGGGAAAAACTGGTTCAAGGAGGTCGCGCCTTGCACGCGGGTGGAGGCGTTTTACGGGCGTTTCCGGGCGCTCGTGCAGGACGAGGCGCGCCTTTCGGAGAGTTTTCGTTTTCGGTTCTCTTTCATGCACGGCGTGCAGGATGTGGCCGTGCAGTTCGTTAAGGCGCCGCCCGTGGTGACATTGCCGCTCGCGCAGGAAGGCGCGGAGGCGCGGATCTTCATGACCGTGGTGCGACGCCCGGTCGTCGAGGTGGGCGCGAGCCACGCCGGCCACGATTTGCAGAAGAGCCTGGGGACGATGGGCGGGCTCTTGCCGGTGCTGCTCGACGCGCTGCCGGCGTTGCTCGAGCGGCTCGGACCGCGCGGCGCGATCGAGCTCGGCGAGCACGTGGGGCGCGCCATGGCCCTGGTCGTCGCGTCCGAGGCCGACGGGCAGGCGCGCGAGGGAGAGCCCGCGGCGGTGCTCGCGCCGAGCGTGCTCGACGGGGTGCTCGCGCAGGCCGGGCTCGGTCGTGTGGTCATCGAGGGGGCGACGTGGTCCGAGCAAAAGCGCGCGCGTTGCGAGCTGCGCCCGCCCTTCGAGGGGCCGACGACGGAGACGGCGCTCTTTTATGGCGCCTTGCTCGCGGCCGCGATCGGCTCGTGCCTCGGCGAGCCCTGCCAGGCGAGCTTCGCGGAACACCTCGAACCGCACGTGATGCCGTGGATCGTCGAGGTTTGTCCGGCCCCACCCGAGGATCGTCAGCGCGAGCTGGCGTCCAGCGCACGCGTGCATCTCACGGGAGCTTCGGCGTCGTCCAGCCGCGGGTGACACGCTGGACGCGCCGCCGCGTGCGCGCGATTCTGCGGCCTCGACGCGATACTTCCTCAGGAGGCTTCCATGAAACGATCCGGCACGCATCCCTTTCGCAGCTTCGGCGTCCTCCTCGGTCTTGGGCTCACGCTCGCCGTCGTGGCCTGCGGCGAGGACTCGGGCACCAGCTCCGGCACGAATAGCACCGGCAGCGGCACGGGCGGCGGCGGCGCAGGCGGCGGCGGCGCAGGCGGCGGCACAGGCGGCACCGGCGGAATCGGCGGCGGCGGTGGCGCTGGCGGCATCGGCGGCGGAGGCGGCGCTGGCGGGAGCGAAATGAAGGGGCTCAGCTTCTTCGTCTCCAGCACCGGGAGCACGACGGCCAACCTGGGCGGGCTCGCCGGGGCGGACAAGAGGTGCCAGGACCTGGCCGCCGCGGTCGGCGCCGGGGCGAAGACGTGGCGCGCTTATCTCAGCGTCGAAAATGGCCCGAACGGCCAGCCCGTGCACGCCAAGGACAGGATCGGCGCCGGCCCCTGGTACAACGCGAAGGGCGCGCTCGTGGCGGCGAACCTGACCGAGCTGCACGAGCGGTACGGCGATCACACCGTGTTCCTCGACGAAAAGGGCGAGATGGTGCCGGGTCAGTGGGCCGGTTCCCCCACGCCGAACCAGCACGATGTCCTCACCGGCACGGCGCGGGACGGCACCGTCGTCCTCGGGCAAACCTGCGCGGACTGGACCTCCGAAGACCCCGCCATGACCGCCCAGGTGGGCCATAGCGATGGGCTCGGTCCGAACATGAGTGATGCCGAGATGTACAGGCCGTGGAATTCGGTGCACGTCAACGGCAACTGCGGCGACACCGCCCCGAAGGGCGGCAATGGGCGCGTTTACTGCTTCGCCGCGGATTGAGCGAAATCACGGGGGGCGCTCCATCGAAATCACGCGGATGGGTTGCGTGTCGTCCCACGCGAGGTCCATGTCGCCGCCCTTCGGCGGCGGCACGGATTCGAGCGTGGGATCGGCCTGCGCCGGCCGCGGCGCCGGGATGTCGGCCGGGGGGGTCGGAGGGAGCGTTCGTCGTGAACCGGGGAAAGGGAAAAACGAGGGCATGGGAGACCTCCAGGGGAGCGAGGGGTTGTCCTCACCTCGCTCCATCGACCGGAGGCCCTCGGCAGTTGCGTTATTTTTTCTGCCCGGCGTCCTTCGCCCGTTTGTCCACGTCGGCGAGCAGCGCGTTCAGCGCGTCGGCGTGCCGCTTCTGCGCGGCCGCGACGCGCTCCTCCATCTTCTTTTCCATCTCCCGGGCCTGGGTCAGCGAGCCGTCGATCTGCGCCTTGCTCTCCTGGGCACGCGTGATCCGCGCCTCGCTCGCCTTCTGGTCCGCCTCCTTGCCCTTGCCCTGCGAGGCGCGCTCCCGGGCGATGTAATCGTCGAGCGTCTTCTTCACCTGCTCGGCTTCTTCGATGAGCGCGCGCAGGCGCACCTTCTCCTCGACCATCGCGATGTGCACGAGGTAACTCGCGCGGCTGAGCTGATCGGCTTGCTCTTCGAGCGTGGCCGCGTCCTCCTTGCCGAGCTCGGTCCGGTGCCGGTCGATGATGGAGTGGGCCTCGTTCCGCTCGCGGAGCCGCTTCTCGAGTTGCTTGCCGACGGAATCGGTGAGCGATTTGCTGACGACCCCCGAGAGGTCGACCTCGCAGCCCTTTTGCTTGGCCGCATACGTGGCCGAGCCGCCGACCTTCTTGACGATCTCGTCCTGCTCGGCGAGGAAAAACGCCGCCGCGCCCTGGACCTCGCGGTTGCGCTCGACGTACGCGTGGCTCCGGCCCGCGTCGTTCGCCGTGCGGTGAATGTCGCCGACGACGCTCCAGTCAGGCGCCTTGAGGCCCTTCGGGTACTCGGAAAAACCCGAGGTGAGCGTCCGTGCATCGTCGTCGTCGCGGCCGAAGTCCTTGACGATCTGCTGCACGACGGTCGGATAGTCCTGCGCGTATCCGGGCTGCGTCGCCGAGGAGGCGATTTCAGGCTCGGGCTTCGGGGCAGAGCAAGCGACGGCGCTCGTGGCGAGCAAGAAGACGAGGGAAAACGCTCGAAGACCGTTCATGGGCGCAGTAAAGCCATCCGCGCCCCCAAAAATCAAGTCAGGAGCAGCGTTGTCCCATGGATCAGGTGGTCACCGCGGGCACCAGATCGCGCATGTAGAAACGATTGCAGCCGTGGTGTCCGGTGGATCCGAGCTGCCGATCGAGGCGGCGAAAGCCGAGGCGCTCGTAGAGGCGCATCGCGGAATCCATGCCCGTGAGCGTCTCCAGGTAGACACGCGCGAAACCCCGCTCCCGCGCGACCCCGAGGACGTGCTGGAGCAGGCGTTCACCCATTCCCTGGCCGCGCGCCTCGCGCAAAAAGTACATCTTGCGCAGCTCCGCCGTGTCCGCGTCGCCGCCTTCGAGCGGCCCGATCCCCGCGCCGCCCACGACCCGGCCGTCCATTTCGACGACGAAATAGGCGGAGCGGGGTCCGGAATACGCCGCGCTCATGGCCGAGACCTCGGGGTCGTGAATGGCAAACCCAGGGCCGTCCGCGCCAAACTCGGGCATCACGGCGCGGATGATCGCGGCGATCGCAGGATCGTCCTCGGGCCGGATCGGGCGAAAGGTGAAGGGGTCAGCCATGGGAGATGGAGTGCGTTTGGCGGGCCAACCGAATTTCTACACGGGCGCGCCGAGGTCGCGGAGGAACCCTCGCACGACGGCCTTCGCGGCGTGGATGCGGTATTCGCGCGTCGAGCGGACGTCGTCGATCGGCGCGATGTCCGCGAGGACGGCGGCGTCGACGGCGTCCGCGGTGAGCGCGGAGAGGGGATTCGCGAGGACGAGGGCGCGCGTCTGGAGGAGGGTCGCGGTGACCGGCGCGACGGAGGCCATGCCAAGGCCAAGACGTACGACCCGATCCTCGGAGCGTACCGCGATGCCCGCGAGCGCGACCTTGGAGATGGCCTGCGCCCGACGCGTGCCGACCTTGCGCCAGATCCAGGGCGATCCCTCGGGCGGGAGCGCGATCTCCACGGCGATGATGACCTCGTCCGGCGCGCGTGTGCTCTGCTTGTACCCCGTTTGCAGCGCGGAGAAGGGGATCCGGCGTTCGCCGCGGACGCTCTTCACGACGATCGACGCGTCGTAGGCCGCGAGCGCCGTGACGCCGTCGGCCGCGGGCGAGCCTGTCGCGAGGTTGCCGCCGAGCGTGCCGCGGGCCTGGATCTGGATCGCGCCGAGCTCGCGGGCCATGTGCACGAGCATCGGGGCGCGCTCGATGACCACAGGATGGCGGCGGATTTCGAGGTACGTCGTGGCCGCGCCGATGCGCAGGAGGCCCCGCGTGGCCGTGATGCCGCGGAGCTCCGAAAGGCGGGAGACGTCGACGACGAGGGGAAGCGGATCGGCGTCGCGGCGCGGGGGCTTGAGCTCCTGCTCGACGACCCAATCGGTCCCGCCCGCGAGCAGGACCGTGGCTTCGCCGCGCGTATGCCGCTCCGAAAGGAGGCCGCAGAGCGCGTCGAGCGAGGCGGCCCGCTGCATGTCGTGCTGGGGAAGGTCCGCGAGGCTCACGACGCCCCTCCCGCTTCCCGACGCTCGCGCGCGGCCTCGCGGATGCTGTCGACGATGCGCTGGTAGCCCGTACAGCGGCAGAGGTTGCCTGCGATGGCCTCGCGGATCTCCTCGTCGTTCGGATCGGCCTTGCGCGCGAGGAGCGCCTCGGCCGAGATGAGCATGCCGGGTGTGCAGATGCCGCACTGCGCGCCGCCGTGATCGACGAAGCAACGCGCGAGCGGGCCGAGGTGCGTCGCGTCCGAGAGGCCCTCGACGGTGGTGACGGCGCGGCCTTCGCACTGGCCGATCGAGACGAGGCACGCGTTCACGGGCTCGCCGTCGAGCAGCACCGTGCACGAGCCACACTCGCCCTCGCCGCAGCCCTCCTTGGTCCCCGGGAGGCCGAGCGGACCGCGGAGCGCGTCGAGCAGCCGCACGAGCGGCGGCAAGTCGACCTCACGCGAAAGGCCGTTGAGGGTGAGCGTGATCTTCAAGGTCATTCCTCCACCTTGCGCTGGATGAACTCGATCTTGTAGCCGTCCGGATCCTCGACGAACGCGATCACGGTGGTGCCGTGCTTCATCGGCCCCGCCTCGCGCGTGACCTTGCCGCCACGCTTCTTGGCCTCGTCGCAGGCCTTGTACGCGTCGTCGACCTGGATCGCGATGTGGCCGTAGCCCGTGCCGATCTCGTAGCTCTTCGTGTCCCAGTTGTGCGTGAGCTCGAGGACCGCCGTCTCCGCCTCGTCGCCGTAGCCGATGAACGCGAGCGTGAACCGGCCCTCCGGATAGTCGCGTCGGCGGATGAGCTTCATGCCGAGGACGTCCGTGTAAAACGCGAGCGATCGGTCGAGGTCGCCGACGCGGAGCATGGTGTGGAGGATTCGCATGGTCGTGGTGTCTCCGTCGGTGCGCGGGGCCAAACGCCTCAGCCCTTGGGGCTGGTCTGGAGTTCGAGCAGCCTCTCCGGCAAGAGGGGAAGGTCCCGCGCGAAAATTCCCGTCGCGTGCGCGACGGCCGCAGCGATCGCCGGCGCGCCGCCGTCCATGGGCAGCTCGCCGACGCCCTTCGCGCCGCCGCCGGGGCCGTACGCGTACGGAGCTTCGACGAGGTCGACGTGCATGGGAGGCGCGTCGAGCGCGGTCGGGATGATGTAGTTCGTCATGCGCGGGTTCTGGATGAGGCCGTTCTTCCAGACGACGTCCTCCCAGAGCGCCCAGCCGATCGCCTGGAGGCTGCCGCCCTCGATCTGGCCTTTGCACATGACGGGGTGGATCGCCTTGCCGACGTCCGTCGCGGACCAGAAGCCCGTGACCGTGACCTCGAGCGTGTCGAGATCGACCTCGACCTCGGCCACGTCGCACGCATACCCGTACACGGGGTACGCGTCGCCCTTGTACGTGCTGTCGTCCCACGTGACCCAGCCGGGATGCTCGTACTGCACGAGCGCCGTGACCTCGCGTTCCTTGGTGAGCAAACGATCGGCGGCCGTGACGAAGTCGCCGCCGGAGGCCTCTTGCTCGGCGCGGACACGCGCGGCGACCTCACGCGCGGCGCGCTCGACGATGCCGCCGACGACCATGACGGTGCGCGACGCGACCGTGGGGCCGGAGTCGGGAACGTACGAGGTCGAAGGAACGGCGAAGTCGACGTCTTCGAGGCGAACGCCCGCGGCGTCGGCCACGATTTGGCGGAAGACGGTCTCGGTGCCCTGGCCGATGTCGGTGGAGGCGGTGCGGATGCGCAGGCGCCCGCCGGGCAGGAGATCCACGGCGACGCGGCCCTTGAGGTACTTCTCGCCCGAGCCGGTGAAGCCCGCGCCGTGCATGAAGACGCTCGCGCCGATGCCGCGCGCGACGCGGCCGCGGACGGCCGGAGGGCGCTTCCGTTTGTCGTGGTACCCGCTCGCCGCGAGGGCTTTGTCCACGCACTCGGCGACGCCGACGGAGCCGCGCAGGGTTTGGCCCGTCGCCGTGGTGTCGCCCTCGCGCAGCATGTTCTGCGCCTTGAGGTCCATCGGGTCGCGGCCGAGCTCCTCGGCGACGCGGTCGAGGTGCCGCTCGATCGCCCAGATGGTCTGGGGCGCGCCGAAGCCGCGGAAGGCGCCGTTCGGCGGGGTGTTCGTGGCGACGGCGATGGCGTCGATGCGCACGTCGTCCCAGCGGTAGACGCCGGCCGCGTGGAGGGCGCCGCGCGAGAGGACGACGGGCGTGAGCGTCATGTAGGCGCCGCCGTCCATGAGGATGCGGATGGAGAGCGCGCGGAGCGTGCCGTCGCGATCGCAGCCGGAGACGATCTCGCAGATGGCCGGGTGACGCTTGGTGGTCGCCTCGATGTCCTCCTTGCGGTCGTAGATCATGCGCACGGGCTTGCCGCTCTTCTGCGCGAGGAGCGCGGCGTGCAGGGCGATCACCGAAGGATACTCCTCCTTGCCCCCGAACCCGCCGCCCGTGACGGCCTGCGTGACGTGCACCTGATCGGCCGCGAGCTTGAAGCCGTGGACGAGTGCTTTGTGCACGTAATAAGGGCACTGGAGGGAACCGGTGAGGTGGACGCCCTTTTCGTCCCAGTGGGCGATCACGCCCTGCGGCTCGATGTAGAGCTGCTCCTGGTGGTGCGTGGTGTAGCGGCCGCGGACGACGACCTCGCAGCCCGCGATCGCAGCGTCGATCGCGGCGGCGCTGGCGGACGCATCGGGGAGGTCGGCGCGGCCCTTGGTGATGGAGAAGCGCTTGTGGACGTTGTCCTCGCCCCAGATGACGTCGGCCTTGGCGAGCGACTGCTCGGGGTCGAGGACGGGCGTGAGCGGCTCGAGGTCGAGCTTCACGGCGCGCATGGCCTGCGCGAGCTTGCGTTTGTCCGCGCACGCGAGGAGGACGATGGGCTCGTAGGCGTGGCGGATCTGATCGGCCGCGAGGATCGGCTGTTCGGCCGAGATACACTGGACCTCGTTCACCGCGAGATCCGAGGCGCGCACGACGGTGACGTCGCTCCAGTCGAACGCGGGATCGAGGGTGATGCCGCGGAGGCGGGCGCGCGGGACGGGGCTGCGGACGGTGGCGCCGAAGAGCTCACCGGGCTCGCGGGGGAGGTCGTCGACGTACGCGGCGCGCCCCGTCACCTTGGACGCACCATCGGTGCGCGGCACGTTGGTCCCGATGAAGGGAGGGCGGGCAGACGAAGCGTTTTGCGCAGCGGTCGTCATCGCGGGCGACACGATACCGCGGATCGTGTCGATGGAGAACGCTTCAAACGCCGTCGGCGAGCTCGACCAGGCGGCGCGGATGGTAGAGGTCACGCAGCGCGCTCGGAGGGTGGTCCGCGAGCGCACCGAGGACACGCTCGCGCCACGCCGCCGGGATCGCATCCTCGCCGAAACGTGCGCCGAAGAGCGCGCCCGTGATCGCGCCGTTCGTGTCGGCGTCGCCGCCGCGGTTGACGACGTCGATCAGCGCGGCCTCGTAGGACGGAGCATGCAGGAGCTCCCAGAGCGCGAGCCGGAACGCCACGCGGACGAACCCTTGCTGGCGATGCAAGTGAATCTCGGGGCCGTAGAGCTCGGGATCGTCCCGAACGGCGATCTCGAGATCCCAGCGCAGCTCGGCGCGCGCAGCTTCGACGTCACGGCCGTCGCTCGGGACGATGTCGATGAGCGTGGCGGCGGCCGCTTCGACCTCGGCGCGGATCACCTCGAACAGGTCCGTCGCGGAGGTTTGTCCCGCGCCGGCCGCGGCGATCGCGGCGCAGAGCGCAGCGCACGTGATGCGGCAACGCGGGTCGTAGTGGGTGATCGCGCTGTCGGCGAGCGCGGCCATGCGGCGCGCTTCGGGGGCGCTTGCGAGCGCGACGCCGATCGGCGCGATCCGCATGAGCGAGCCGTTGCCCGCGGTCTTGCGCTCGGCGTGGATCCAGGCGCGGCGCGAGGCTTCGCCGAGGGAGACGCCGCGGGCGATCATGGAGAGCGAGGCGTGCGTGAGGTTGCCGATGTCGAAGGCGTGCTCCACCCACGCGACGTAACGCGCCGCCACGTCGGCCGCGTGATACCGGCCGTGCTCCTTCAAGCTGAGCGCGAGGCACGTGGCCATCTGCGTGTCGTCGGTGACCTGCCCAGGGGCGACGCGGAACGGTCCGTCGCCCGTGACGTCGGTGTGCGGGCCCCTGGCGAGCTCGGGAAACGGGGGGGCCTCGCGCGCCTGGAACTCGAGCGTGGTGCCGAGCGCGTCGCCCACCGCGAGCCCGAGCAACGTGCCGCGCGCCCACGCGCGTCGGGAGCCTGATGCAAGCGGTGTCTCGTCCACGAGGAGCTCCTCTCCGGTCTAGGTGCCGTCGCCGAGGAACGTGGGCGGCGCGCGCAGGTACCGCATCGCCTCGGCCGGCGTGTTGATGTCCACGAGCACGTCGGCATCGTCGACGTCGACGTCACGAAGGTCGGCGCCGAGCGCGTGGACGTGATCCCGCAGCGGAGGCGGGTTCGGCTGGCGATACCGATCGAGCGCGTGGCCTTGCAGCGCGACGGGGTGCCCCGCGCGGCCGCCATGCCGCGGGCGCGTCGCGAGCGGAGGCGCGCCGTCTGCGCCGAGGGCCCCGAGCAAGGCCGCGGTCGTCGCCCCACGCGCGGGCAACGTGTCGACGGGGCAGACGAGCACACGATCGTTCGCGGCGATGCGCTGGACGGCCGTGGCGATGGAGCCCGCGGGGCCGAGCTCGTCGTCCGCGTCGGAGACGAGCAGGTCGAGGCCGGGGCGGACGAACGGGATGAGCGCCTGCACGATGGGCTTGCGCGCGACGACGACGACCCGCGACGACTCGGCCGAGAGGCGGGCCTCGGCGTGCGCGATCGCAAGCGGTCGCGGCTTTTGTCCGGGCGGCCCTGGCCAGAGGAGCAGCGCCTTCGGACCGCCGAGGCGCATGCCTTTTCCGGCCGCGAGCACGATCGACACGGTGTTCGTCATGCGTCTTCTTCCTTTTCCTTCTCGGCTTCGCCATGTCCATGGCCCCGCGCGCTGCGGCGCGCGCCGGAGAGACCTGCGCGCCACGACACGAGCTCGGCCGCGATCGCGACGCCGATCTCCGCCGGGAGGCGCGCGCCCACGTCCACGCCGAGCGGCATGCGGACGCGCGTGATGTCCGCCGCCGCGACGCCCTTGGTTTCGAGCCGCGCGCGCGTCCGCGCCGCCTTCGCGCGGCTGCCGACGCCGCCGACGAACCCGAAGCCGACGCCGAGGGCCCACTCGATCGCCGCCTGATCGAGCTGGTGATCGTGCGTCATGACGAGCGCGGCAGAGCGGCCGAGGTCCGCAGGGAGCGAGGCGCGGACCTCGGGGTCGTCGTGATCGGCCTGGAGGAGGCGCAAGCGAGGCGCGCCCGCGCCGTCGGGGCCGGCGGAAGGGCGCGGCAAACGCGCGGGGTCGGCCGCGATCTCGCGCGCATCGCAGAGCGTCACGCCAAACCCGAGCGAGGCGAGCAGCGGCGCGAGGTAGACGCCGACGTGCCCGGCGCCGACGACGAGCACCGAGAGGTCGGGGGAGAGGGGCTCGATCAGGATCTCGGCCGAGCCGCCGCAACACATGCCGAGCGAGGGCCCGAGGCGGAAGGTGTCGACGCGCGGGGCAGGCGCGGCCGCGTCGAACGACGCGGCCATCGCAACGAGGACCGCGCGCTCGACGGCGCCGCCCCCGACGGTCCCGATCGCCGCGCCGGTTTGGAAGAGCACGAGCTTTTGTCCGGGCGTACAAGGCGCGGAGCCTTGCCGGGCGATCACCGTGGCGACGACGACACGTTCGCCTCGTTCGAGCGCATCGAGCGAGGCCCGCAGCACCTCGGGGGGAGGTGCGGTGCGAGGGATGACCGTGGATACGTCGAGCACCGGATGCGCCGAGTGTAGCGGCGGAGTCGGGGTCGGGAAAGGCATCCCGCGCTCGAAGCAGTGGCGAAAGAGCCCGCGCGCCGTATCCTCGCGCCGTGGACGAACGGCGAGTCGAGGCGGCGCGCGGCGCGCGCAGGGCGAGCGAGGCCAGGACATGACGGCGCGCAGAGCCCCGGATTTCCGTCTGGAAGAGGCGATCCGCGACCCCGGCTTCTCGCCGCGCCGGAGCGACGCGGCCGCGCTGGTCGAGCTCGTCGCGGAGGAAGGCGAGCACACGGACGACGCGGAACGATCGCTCTTGCGCCTCGGCCTGGAGGCCGCGCGGGTCGCGATGGAGCGCGTGCGCACGGCCGAGACGAAACCACGCGCGCGGCTCGTCGCGTTCGTCGGGAAGATCGCGACCGAGCAGGCCGAGCCCGAGCTGTCGGCGTTCCTGATCGGTGCGCTCGGCGATGCGGATCCGCGGGCGCGTCGCTTCGCTGCGAACGCGCTCGGCAAGCTCCGCGGCCCTGAGGTGGAGAGCGCGCTCGCGGCCGCGCTGGCCGCGGAGAACGACGCTCCCGCGCGGCGCGCGATGGCCGCGGCGCTCGGCAAGACGGGCGGCGACGAAGCTGCCCGCGCGCTTCGGCAGCTCGACACGGGCGGCGACGAGCTGCTCGCGCGCGCGACGGCCAAGGCCTCGCTCATGGCGCAGCGGACGGCGGGCCGCGAGGTCCCCTCGACCTTCGAGGTCCACAAGCCCGCGGCCTCGCCTGTGCCCGTCGTGCTCCACTGCCGCGCCGGCCTCGGGCCGATCCTGCGCGACGAGATCGATGTCCGCCTCGCGCCTCGCCTCGCGCCGGACGGCCGCGAAGATCGCGTGCTCGCCACGCTCGTCGGCCCTCCCGAGCGCCTGTTCGATGCGAGGACCATGCTCTTCTTCGGCTTCCCGCTCCCGCCCGTGCCGCTCGATCCCTCGGGTGGCGTCGCCGAGGCCGTCGCGCGTTCGCTCACGTCGCCCGAGGCCCTTCGTTTGCTCGAGCATTTCACCTCCGGCCCCATCCGCTTCCGGATCGCCTGGGCCGGCGGCGGCAAGCGCCGCGCGAGCATCTGGCGCGCGGCCGAGGCGATCGCCGCGGCGAACCCGAAGCTCGTCAACGACCCGACCGAGAGCACGTGGGAGGCGCTCGTGCACGAGCTGCCCGATCGTCCGGCGATCGAGGTCGAGCTCTGCCCGCGCGTCGAGGACCCTCGTTTCACCTACCGCGAGCGCGACGTGCCCGCGGCCTCGCACCCGACGATCGCCGCCGCGCTCGTGCGGATCGCGGGCGTCCGCGCCGACGACGTCGTGTGGGATCCGTTCGTCGGTTCGGGCACCGAGCTCTGCGAGCGCGTGCTCGCCGGCCCGTACGAGCGGCTGCTCGGCACGGACATGTCCGCCGCCGCGCTCGAAGCGGCCCGCCAGAACCTCGCGGCGGTCGGCATCGAGGACGCCGTGCTCGCGCGGGGCGACGCGCTCTCGTTCGTGCCGCGCGGCGCGCCGCCGACGGTCGTCCTGACGAACCCGCCGATGGGACGGCGCGTGCTGCGCGGGATCGACCTGCACGAGTTTTTCGATCGGTTCCTCGCGCACGTCGCGGAGGTCCTCGTCCCGGGCGGCCGCATCGCGTGGATCTCGCCGCTGCCCGCGCAGAGCGCGCGCGCCGCGCGGGAGCTCGGGCTCGAACGTGCGTTCGTGCAGCGCCTCGACATGGGCGGCTTCGACGCGGAGCTTCAGCTCCTGATCAACAGGCGACGGCGAAACGAGCGCGATTTCGACCGTGGCCCGAGCGCGCCGCGCGAGCCCACGCGCGCGTCGGAGCGCCGGGGAAGGCCCCGCGCTCCGGGCCGGCGCTGATCACTTCTTCAGAAACGCCAGGTAAACGCCGACGCCCGCGAGGAGCAGCACGAGCGCGAACAGCATGCCGAGGAGCAAGCCCTTCGCGGCGCTCGGCGGCGCGGGCTGCGCCGGCTGCATTGCCATCGGCGGGGGCGGCGTGAAGCGCGGCGAAGGGGCGCTCTCTCGCGCCATGGCGAGGGGCGAAGGGGCACTTTCCCGCACGACGGCGAGAGGCGAAGGGGCGCTTTCCCGCATGACGGCGAGAGGCGAAGGGGCGCTTTCCCGCACGACGGCGAGGGGTGACGGCGCGCTCTCTCGCGCGATGGCGAGGGGCGACGGCGCGCTCTCCCGCGCCATGGCGAACGGCGCTTGTGCGTGCGGCTGCGGCGCGAGATCTGCGAGGTTCGCCGGCAGCGACGTCGACGAGCTCTCCTCCGGCAGCACCATCGTCGGCTCGGGCGCGCGCACCTCGGGCGCCGGCATGGGCACCGGCATGGGCGCAGACTCCCGCGGCGGCGGCTCTGGCAGGTCGCGCATCACCGTCGCCTCGTCGTCGATGTCGTGGTGCGCGGGCGGCGTGGGTTCGTCGCGCAGACCCGAACCCGCGGCGGCCGCGGCGACCTCGGCCGAGATCGGGTTCACGGGCGTCGCGCGATCGGCCTCCCCGCCGCCGTCGCTCGTCGTCTGCATGAGCAGCTCGAGCGGCGCCTCGCGCATCACGGTGGCTTCGTCGTCGTCGCCGTCGTCGAAGACCGCCTCGCGGGAGATGCCGCTCACCGGCGGCGCGATCGGGGTCTTGGGGGCCGCGGCCGGCGCGGCGGGCTGCACGGGGCGCACGCCGGCGGCCGGGCGCACGGCCGCACGCGCAGCGGGGCCTCCGGCCGTGCGACCCATCATGCCGAATGCCGGGCCTGGCTGCGGTACGACCGGACGC
>NZ_JARZHI010000077.1:0-50791 GCF_029946465.1 Polyangium sorediatum | reverse complement strand
GCCGTTCCCGAGCCCCCTCGAAGCGCCCGCGCCCGCCGCGCCGTCGCCGCCGCGCCCCGCCGCAGGGGCGCCCGCGCCCGCGCCGCGCCCGGCCGCAGGCGCGCCGGCCGTGCCCGCCGATGTCGGCGAGGCCGTGAACCCGCAGCAAGGTGATCTCCAGCCGGGGCTCGTGATCCAGAGCCGCTACCGCATCGAGAAGCTCATCGGTCGCGGCGGCATGGGCGCGGTGTACGCCGTTCGTCACGTCAACACCGGCGAGATCTGCGCGCTCAAGCTCCTGCATCCGTCGGTCGCGAACAACCCCGGCGCCGTCGAGCGCTTCCGCACCGAGGCGCGCGCGCCCGTCAGCATCGGCAGCGAGCACGTCGTGCGCGTCATCGACGCCGACGTCGCGCCCGAGATCGGCGGCGTGCCGTTCATCGTGATGGAGCTGCTCAAGGGCCGGGATCTCGGCTCGGAGCTGAAGCAACGCGGCGCGCTGCCCGCGGGCGAGGTCGTCGTGTACCTGAAGCAGGTCGCGCGTGTCCTCGACAAGGCGCACACGCTCGGCATCGTCCACCGCGATCTCAAGCCGGCGAACCTCATCGTCACGCAACGCGAGGACGGCACGCCGCTCGTGAAGATCCTCGACTTCGGCATCGCCAAGCTCGTCGATCAGAGCGACGCCAAGGAGCTCACGCAGGACGGCGCGATCTTCGGCACGCCCTGGTACATGTCGCCCGAGCAGGCCCGCGGACAGGCGTCGAAGGTCGGCCCGGCCGCGGATCTGTGGGCGCTCGGGCTCATCGCCTACCGCCTGCTCACCGGGAAAAACTACTGGTCCGCCGAGGGCATGGCCGCGCTCATCGGGCAGATCCTCTACGAGCCGATGACCCCGCCGAGCACGATGTCGCCGCACCTCGGCCCGCGCTTCGACGCGTGGTTCGCCCGGGCTTGCGCGCGGGAAGCCGAGCAGCGATACCCGAACGCGGTCGAGCAGACCCAGGCCCTCGCCATGGCGCTGCAGGTGAACTACGCGGCGCAACCGACGAGCCTCGACATGCCGAACCCGTCGGATCTCTCCGCGTCGGCGCAGGTGCGTCAGGCGCTGCAAGGCATGCCGATGTACGGCATGAGCGTGGCGGGCGGCTCGATCCCGCCGGGCATGTCGATCCCGGGCACGAGCATCCCCGCCGCCGGCCTCTCGCAAGCCGGCATGACGCTGCCGCCCGGCGTGAACCCCGCGGCGCTCTCGCACGCGGGCGCGACGGCCGCGCAGCTCGCGGCGATGGGCATGTCGCAGTCGGGCGCGCCCATCCCGCGCGTGTCGATCCCGCCGGGGACGACGGGCGCGCCGCTCTACTCGACGCAGGCCGGGGCGACGGTGCAGCCGGCCCGGTCGAAGCTCGGCGCGATCGTCGCAGGCGGGCTCATCGCGGTGGGCCTCGCAGGCGCAGCCGGGCTTTATTTCGTGTTCAAGGGGAAGGCTGCCGTGCCCGTGCCCGCCGTGCAGGCCACGGCCACGACGCCGCCCGCCGCGACGACGGCCGAGCCGGCGCCGCCGCCGGTCGCCCCGCCGGTCGCCCCGCCGCCGACGACCGAGCCTGCGGCCACGGCCGCGCCGACGGCCGATCCTGCGCAGGCCGCCGAGCCCGAGGAGGATCTCGCGATCGAAGTCGCGCCGACGGCCGAGCCTTCCGCCGCGCCCACGGCGGCGCCGACGGCCAAGCCCACGGCCGCCGCGGTGGCCGCCACCACGGCGACGACGAAGAGCGGCACTGGAAAACCGAAGCCTTCTAGTACCGTCGCGCCGAAGGTCGGTAACATCAAGTTCTGATGAACGAGCTCTGCCGGCGTTCGCTCGCCTTTGCCTTCGTCGCCTTCGTTGGTCTCGCCGCGCCCGCGTCCTCGCAGGCGTCCGACGCGCAGACCTCGCAGGCCCAGATCCAGCTCGCGCGCCAGGCCGCATCGGAGGGGCTCACGGCCTATCGCGCGGGCCAGTTCGACAAGGCGCTGAACCTCTTCGAGCAGGCGAAGGCGCTCTACCCGAGCGCGCAGATCGTCCGCATGATCGGCTACTCGTTGCTCGCGCTCGAGAAGTGGATGCCCGCGGCCGAGGCCATGCAAGCCGCGCTCGTCTCGGACGTCGGGGCCCTGTCCGACGAGGACAAGACCGACGTCAACGATCAGCTCGCGAAGGCGATGGTGCACATCGGCGTGCTGAACGTCACGTCGAAGGTGAGCGGGGCGAAGCTCGTGGTGGACGATCAGCCGGCCGTGAATCTGCCGCTCGCGAAGGCGTTGTGGCTCTCGCCCGGCAAGCACAAGATCGTCGTGAGCGCGCCGGACCACGAGGACGAGGTGCAGGAGATCGAGCTCGAAGGCGGCAAGCCGCTCGAGCTCTCGATCGATCCAAAGGAGGTCAAAAAAGAGGCGCCGCCTCCGCCGCCTCCGCCGCCTCCGCCGCCTCCGCCGCAGAAAAACTGGATCCCGCAGCAGCGCCTGATCGGGCTCGTGGCGACGGGCGTGGGCGCAGGGCTCGGGCTCGGCACGCTCGGCGCGAGCCTCGTGTCGACCCACCTGCGCAACAACGTCGCGCGCGACATCGAGATCCACGAGCGGATGTACGGGACGAACTGCAGCCGCGGGGACGCTTCGTTCTGTCAGCTCGATCGTCAGGTGATCGCGGCCGACGGGCGCGACGCGAACACGATGCGGAACCTGAGCGTGGGCCTCGGCATCAGCGCGCTCGTGCTCGGCGCAGGCGGGATCGTGCTGACGGTGTTCGCGATGCCGGAGGAGCCCGCGAAGCCCAAGGATGAAGCACCGCCCGCGGCGCAAAATGGCGCGGGCATCCGTTCGTTCGCGTGTGGTCCGCTCGGCGGCCTCGGCGTCTCATGCGCAGGCACGTTCTGAAGCCCCAGAGCCTGCTCGCCGCGCTCGCGTTCGTGCTCGCAGGGCCGGCGTGTATCGAGGTGCCTGCGCCGCCGGCGAAAGACGCGCTCAAGGTCGTCGACGTGAAGGCGAGCGAGGGCGTGGTGCTCGAGACCGCCTGCACGCCGACGGGCATCGAGACGTGCTTCGACGCCCGCGACGACAACTGCAACGGCGTCATCGACGAGGGTTGCGGGCTGCACACGGGCATCTTGCAGTTCGTGATCGCGTGGGAGGCCGTCGAGGCCGACGTGGACCTGAACGTCTACGACGTCGGCGGCGAGCTCGCGCGGGTCGGCGAGCCGACCTCGACGGGCCTCGTGAAGGACCGCGATTGTCCGCAGGCCGAGAACGAGTGTCAGGGCCAGAACGTGGAGAACGTCTACCTGGCCGAGGGGGACCCGAAGCGCGGTCGCTACCGCGTGGTGATCCGCCTCGACAAGCTCAACGGCGCGGCCGCGCCGGTGCGGGTGCGCCTCGGCGCGCGCGTGGGGCAGCGGCCGTTCAGCATGGTCGTGGAGCTCGCGCCAGGCGCGGGCACGGAAGAGAAGTCGTTCGAGTTCACACTTTGATCTCGCGGCCAGCCGGTTGACGCTTGGTTGACGCTTGGGGGCTCCGCGAGGACGAGCCTAGCGACGCCCCCACAAACCCCCGTGACGCGCGGCATCGCTCGGGTTGACGCGCGGCCACTCGGCCACCTACAACAGGGTCCGTTTCCCCGGGAGAACGCGCGCCATGAATCCGCTCATGATGTTTCTCATGATCTTCGGCCTGGCCGGGGCCTTCGCGTACAGCGCAGGCCGGCGGTGGTCGCTGCTCCAGGTCGGGCGGCCGGAAGATCGCTTCGACGATGTTCCGGAGCGCGTGAAGGGCACGGCGATCTACGCGCTCGCCCAGAAGAAGATGCATTACTACCGGCTCGCCGGTGCAGCCCACATGCTCATCTTCCTGGGCTTCGTGGTGCTCCTGGCCCGGTCGATCATCCTCTGGGGCCGCGGGTTCGACCCGTCGTTCAACCTCTTCATCCTGGGGCCCGAGGGCTTCCTCGGCCTGCCCCTCGGCCACGCCTACGAGTTCCTGAAGGACATCATCGCGTCGCTCGTCATCGTCGGCGCGCTCGTCTTCCTGTACTTCCGCGTGATCAAGGTCGACCCCCGCATGACCAAGTCAGGCGAGGCGATCCTGATCCTCGGCATCATCATGACGATGATGCTGGCGGACATGCTCTACGACGGCGCCTCCATGGTCCTGCACCACAAGGGCCTCGTGGGCTGTACGGGGCGGAACCTGGAGCCCGAGTACTGCGACGCCGTGCGCAAGGTCGTGGCCCCGCTCGGGCCGGCGCCGACACACGCGCTCGCCTGGGCGCCGTTCCCCTCGCCGGCCGGCTCGCTCTTCGCGACCCTGCTCGCGGGCGTGCCGCGCGACACGTTGCTCGTGATCGCCAAGATCGGCTTCTGGACGCACGCGTCGCTCGTCCTGATCTTCGCGAACGTCCTTCCGTACTCGAAGCACTTCCACGTCATCACGGCGGTCTTCAACGTCTTCTTCCGGAACGTGACGCCGCGCGGGCGGCTGCCGATGATGGCGCCGAGCGCGGAGGCGATCGGCGAGATGGTCATGAAGATGGCCGAGGAGCCCGCGAAGGCCGAGCCGGTCGGCGTGAACAAGATCCAGGACTTCACCTGGAAGGCGATCCTCGACTTCTACACGTGCACGGAGTGCGGGCGTTGCTCCGACAACTGCCCCGCCCACAAGACGGGCAAGCTGCTCTCGCCGAAGCAGCTCACGCTGAACCTGCGCGACCACCTGTACGACCACGACAGCGTGCTCATCGCGCAGAAGCACGAGGCCGATCGCGTGGGCGGGGCGCTGCCGCGGCCCGACGCGACGACGGAGGACAACGGCGAGGTCGGGCCCTACCGCTCGGAGCCGGAGAGCTTGCAAGCGCAGCCGAGCGCCGAGGCCGCCGACGCGAGCAAGGATCTCGTGGCGAACGTGATCCACCCGGACGTGCTCTGGGCCTGCACGACGTGCCGGGCCTGCGAGGAGCAGTGTCCCGTGATGATCAGCTACGTCGACAAGATCGTGGAGATGCGGCGGCACCTGGTGCTCGTGAAGGGCGAGTTCCCGGCGCAGCTCAACGGTCCGTTCCAGGCGCTCGAGGTGAACGGCAACCCCTGGAACCTCGCCCGCATGGATCGCGCGAACTGGGCTGAGGGGCTCGACGTGCCGATGATGTCGGACAACCCCAAGGCCGAGGTGCTCTATTGGGTCGGCTGCGCGGCGAGCTACGACGACCGGGCGAAGAAGATCGCGCGGGCGACGGCGCGGCTGCTCAAGGAGGCGGGCGTGGACTTCGCGGTCCTCGGGCAGGAGGAGACCTGCACGGGGGATCCGGCGCGGCGCGCGGGCAACGAGTACCTGTTCGCGATGCTGGCCGAGCAGAACGTGGCCACGCTGAACGGCTACAAGGACCAGGGCGGGGTGAAGAAGATCATCACGGCCTGCCCGCACTGCTTCAATACGATCCTGAACGAATACCCCGACTTCGGCGCGAAGTTCGAGGTCGTGCATCACACGGACTACCTGCTCGGGCTCGTGGCGGAGCGGAAGCTCTCGCCGAAGACGCCGGTGAAGGGCAAGGTCGTGTTCCACGACTCCTGCTACCTCGGCCGTTACAACGACGTGTACGAGCAGCCGCGCGACATCCTGAAGAGCATCCCGGGCGTGGAGCTCGTCGAGGCGGAGGGCTGGAACCGCAACAAGGGCCTGTGCTGCGGCGCCGGCGGCGCGCAGTTCTGGATGGAGGAGCAAAACAAGGATCGCGTGAACGTGAAGCGCACGCTCCAGCTCCTGCAGACGGAGGCGAAGACGATCGCGACCGCGTGCCCCTTCTGCCAGACGATGATCACCGACGGCCTGAAGGCGCACGGGAAGGAAGAAAGCGTGCGTCAGCTCGACGTGTCGGAGATCCTGCTCGAGAGCTGCCTCGAAGGCGGGTCGAAGAAGGAAAAGGCGAAGAAGGCGGCGCCCGAGGCGGAAGCCCAGGCCGAGGCCTGATCACGCAAGTTCCGCGATTCCCTCAATCCCACCCAGGAATCGCCTGGTCCACCCCCCCTCGTTCCGGAGCACGTGCGTCCGACGAGAGCCTGAGCTAGATTCGGGCGGTCGCCGGATCCGAGGGAGGCATATGGAGCAACCGCGTAACATGGTTTTTTCCATGGCCATCGATTCGCTGGCCGACGTGGCGCTCAAAACGCGCACGACGCCGGAGGACGCGGGGGAGCTCCGGTGCGACGCCTGCTCGGAGCCCATCGAAGGGGAGCCGGCCGGGCGAGGGCTCTACGTGTGGACCCGCGGAGACGAGGTCCGCTACGAGGAGCCGCCGCTCTGCGCGCAATGCGCGACGGCCATCGGGATCACGGCGCTCGCGACGTGGAGCGTCGAAGAAGAAGAAGGCTGAGCCTCCCAGCTCAGAACGCCTCGCCGATCGCGATCGTGGTCACGATCGGGAATCCGCCCGTATATCCGAACAAGCCGACGTCGTAGCCAAGCTCGTTCTCGTCGCAGATGCCGATCTGCTGCGCGCACGGGATGCGGTAGCCGACGTCCACACGGACAGGGCCGACCGGGGTCGCATACCGGACGCCGAGCCCGGCGGACATGTGCGGGCGGTTGAGGGCGAGCTCACCGAGGCCCGGCCTCACGTCGCTCGCGTCGAGGAAGAGGATCGCGCCGAGGTTCTCGGTGAACGAGAGGCGCACCTCGAGCGCGGACTCCCACAAGGTGAGGCCGCCCGTCGGCGCCCACGGAGGCACGGCCCCACGCGCGGTGTCACGGAGCGGTACGCTCGCGTGCATGCCGACGCCGTTGTAGACGTAGCCGCGGTTCGAGTTGGGGCCGCCGCTGTAGAATCCGCGGAACTGCAGGAGCTGCAGGGACCTGCGGAGGTCGTCGAGGGAGACGTTCGTGCCGTCGACGATGCCGTCGTCGTTCTCGTCGGGGCGTTTCTTGTCGCGGGCCTTGGGGCCGAGGAGGTCGAGGGTCTGCTGGAAGTCGTCCGAGCGCGGGATGAGGAAGCCGCCGGCCAGGCGGAAGGCGAGGGTGACGCGCTTGGCGACGGGCACGTAGGCGCGGAGCTCGGGGCGGAGGCGGACGTCGTCGGCGTCGCCGGGGAGGAAGTAGCCCGCGAGCTGCGCGTTGAGGTTCAGGTAGACGCCGCGGCGCGGGGTGATGCGGTCGGTCTCGCCGCGGTCGTTCTGGCGGAAATCGAGCGTGCCCACGGTCTCGAGGTACGTGAAGAGCAGGCGGGTGAAGCCTTCGGGGACGCCGTCGTGCCAGTACAGGAACGGGTCGTCGTACTGCACGTGGATGAACTGCCCGAGGTAATGCGTGAAGTCGGCGAAGCGGCGTTCGAGGCCGAGGGTGACGGCCGCCTCGCGGTAGCCGAGCGCAGGCTCCTTGGCCTCGGGCGTGCCGGGGGCGGGCGCCGTGATGATGTTGAGGGGGCGGTAGATGTTCGCCGCGCCGCGGAGGACGGCCTGCGTGCGGGGCTCGAAGACGCCGGGCTGGCGGAGCTCGAAGCGCAGGCGGATCTCGGGGAGGATGTAGCTCGGGCGCGCGAGGAAGAGGTTGTAGAGGGCGTTCGGGTAGAACACGAGGCCGGGGCGCGCCTCGACGGCGAAGCGGCGCAAGCCGCCGAGGAAGTTGCGGTCCTCCCAGCTCGCCGTGCCGTGCGCCTCGACGCGCCCGCCGGCCTCGGCGCCGAAGCCGAGCTTGACGGCGCGGAGCGCGGCAGGCTGGACGACGATCGTGACGGGGACGACGTTCGTGCGCGGCTTGTCGGGCGGCGGGAGCTCGGGGCGGACGTCGATGGCGCCGAAGACGCCGAAGTCGGCGAGGGCGCGCTCGGCGGAGGCGAGGGTGGCGGTGGAGAAGCGCTCGCCCTTCTTGAAGCCGAGGGCCGCGCGGATCGGCTTTTCTGGTAGCTCGCCGAGGCCGACGATGCGGACGTCGCCGAAGCTGGCCTGGGGGCCGAGCTCGATGGTGTAGGTGACGTCGGCGGTGTGGGCGACGAGGTCGACCTTGGCGTCGCCGCGGACGTTCGCGTAGGGGAAGCCGCGCTCGGTGAGGACGCGGATGAGGGCCTTTTTCGTGGCCTCGTAGCTGTCCTCCTCGAAGCGCTTGCCGAGGGGCAGCTCGTTCTTCGCCTCGGTGACGGGGCGCGTGACGTCGGCCGCGTCGGGCAGGCGCCAGTCGACCCAGGCGAGGTCGACCTTGCGGAGGTTCACGGGTTTGCCCTCGTCGACGACGATCTCGATGCGGAGCTTGCCGTCGGACTTGCGGCGCATGACCCGGCCCGCCTCGACGTGCGCCTCGTAAAACCCGCGGCTGCGGTAGTAACGCTCGATGCGGGCGAGGTCGCGCTCGAGGACGAAGCGGTCGAAGCGCTCGTACTCGACGGCCAGGACGTCGCTGAGGCCGAGGATGGGGATGCCCTGGAGGACGCCGCCGAGCGGATGCGAGCTCTCCGCGGTGGCGATGCTGTCCTTGATGGCGGCGTCGGGGATCTCGTCGTTGCCGAGGACGTCGACCTCTTCGATGATGCAGCCGGAGAGGTCTTGAGGGTTACACGTCGGGGCTTTGGGGGGCGTGGTTTTGCATGCCGCGGACGTGACGAGGCTCAGGGCGAGCGGCAGGAGCCTGCGCAAGGCGACGCGGGATCTGATCCTGTTCTGCGTCAAGTGGCCTCCCCCTCGGGTATCCTCGAACCGCCGCGCGCGGGCGCGGCGGAGAGGGAGAGCCTACGAGATGGCGGAGCCAATGCAAAACGACCTCGGCGGCGAGCCGCCGCGGGCCGAGCGTCCCGAGGAACCTTCGCGCGTCGACGGCGGCCGTCGTGGCGCGCTGAAGGTGCTCGTCGCGCTGGGCGGCGCGGCCTACGCGGGCGCAATCGTGCTCCCCGCCGCGACCATGCTGGCCCCGTCGTCCGAGGGCGGCGTGGGCGCGGCGCGGTGGATGCGCGTGTGTCGCCTCGCCGAGCTGAGCGAGGGCGAGCCGCGGCGCGTCGTGGTCGTCGGCGACGAGCGTGACGCGTACACGGTGACGAAGGATCAGCTCCTCGGCTCGATCTGGGTGACGAAGAAGGGCGAGAGCGTGACGGCGCTCAGCGCGGTTTGTCCGCACCTCGGCTGCTCGATCGATCTGAACGGCGACAAGCAGAGCTTCTCGTGTCCCTGCCACACGTCGAAGTTCTCGCTCGCGGGCGCGGCGGAAGCAGGGCCGAGCCCGCGCGGGATGGATCCGCTCGTGGTGCGCGTCGTGGACGGGCACGTCGAGGTGGACTTCAAGCTCTTCCGCCAGGGGATCGCGGAGCGAAAGGAGGTCGGGTGAAGCTCGGCGATTGGCTCGACGAACGGACGGGCTACCGGGCGATCACCCGGAAGTTCGTGGAGGCGACCGTCCCCGGCGGCGCGCGCTTCGCGTACGCATGGGGCGCGGCGCTCGGGATCGTGCTCTTGCTCGAAGCGGTGACGGGCGTGCTGCTCATGACCGTGTATTCGCCGAGCGCGACGACGGCGTGGGCGAGCGTGGCGTACCTGCAGCAAGCGGTGCCGGCGGGCTGGATCGTGCGCGGGCTGCACCAGTTCGGCGCGCAGGCGGCGATCGTGCTCGCGGTGATCCACGTGGGGTACGCGATCGTGCGCGGGGCGTATCGCAAGCCGCGGGAGCTGACGTATTGGCTGGCGCTCGCGATGGTGGGGCTCGTCGTGGTCACGGCGCTGACGGGCAACCCGCTGCGCTGGGATCAACGCGGCTTCTGGGGCCTGCGTGTCGAGACGGGGATCATCGGGACGTTGCCCGTGGTCGGCGGCGTCTTGCAGCAGCTCCTGCTCGGCGGAGGCACGCCGGGGCACATGACGCTGTCGCGTCTGTACACGCTGCACACGGTGGTGCTCCCGTTCCTGCTCGGCGTGATCGCGGCGAAGCACCTGTGGCTGTCGCGCAAGCACGGGCCGGCGCTCGCGACGCCCGCGGACGCGGTGAAGTCGGATCGATACTTCCCGACGCAGGCGGCGCGCGACGTGATCGTGGCCGTGGTGGTGCTCGGCGTGATCGGGGCGCTGACGTATCTGCGGCATGGCGCGCCGCTCGACGCGCCGGCGGATCCGACGAGCGACTACCCGGCGCGGCCCGAGTGGTACTTCCTCGCGCTCTACGAGATGCGAAAGCCCTTCCCGGGCAAGCTGGAGCTCATCGCGACGGTGGTGATTCCAGGGCTCGTGGTGGGGTACCTGGTGCTCTTGCCGCTGCTCGACAAGAAGGCGGATCGCGGCGTGATGAAGCGGCTGCCGCTGCTCGTGCCGGTGGGCCTGTTCGGGGTGGCGGCGGGCGTGTTGACGTTCGCGTCGATGCGCACGGACGCGGCCGACGCGGAGTTCGGGAAGGCGGTGGCGAAGGCCGAGGCGCAAGGGGTGAAGGCGCTCAAGCTGGCGCAGGAAGGCGTGCCGCCGGAGGGCGCGCTCGCGATGCTGCGCAACCACCCGGAGACGCGACGCGTGGCGCTCTTCGAGCAGCACTGCGCGAGCTGCCATCGCATGGGGGATCTCGGGCCGCCGAAGGGCAAGGACACGGCGCCGGATCTCACGGGCTTCGGCACGAAGGCGTGGGCGAAGCGGGTGATGGAGGAGCCGGATCACGACATGATGTTCGGCAAGACCGCGTTCAAGGGCGAGATGCCGAGCATGACGAAGCCGCCCGCGGATCCCGAGGCCGCGAAGGCGTTCACGGCGATGAACCCGGCCGACCTCGACGCGATCGCGGACTTCCTCGCCGTGCAAGCGCAAGGGAAGAAGGGCGAGGGGTTGCCGGGTGAGAAGCTCGTGAGCCAGCGATGCACGAGCTGCCATCGGTTCGACGGCAAGACGGACGACGAGGACTCGCTCGCGCCGGAGCTGCGCGGCTGGGCCTCGGTGCCGTGGATCCTCGCGCAGATCGAGGATCCAGGGAGCGGCAAGACCTATCCCAAGGGCGCGATGGATCCGAAGCTCGAAGGGCACATGCCCGCGTTCAAGGAGAAGCTCTCCGAGAAGGATCAGGCGCTGCTCGCGCGGTTCGTGCAGGAGCAGGCGGGCAAGTAGGGAACGTGGGGCAGCGGGGACCTCGCTGCCTCGCGCCAACGTCTCCTGAAAGGGAGCGGCGAAGCGCCGAAGAGCGGTCCGCGTGACGCCGAAGACGCTTGGCGGCGCGCCAACGAGGGGTCGGCGTGGCCCGGGGGGCGTTGGCGACGCGCCAACGAGGGGTCGGCGTGGCCCGGGGGGGCGTTGGCGAAGCGCCAAAGGGCGGTCGGCGCGGCCCAGGGGGTCGTTGGCGACGCGCCGAAGAGCGGTCCGGTTGACGCCAAAGACGCTTGGCGAAGCGCCAAAGGGCGGTCGGCGCGGCCCAGGGGGTCATTGGCGACGCGCCAACGAGGGGTCGGCGTGGCCCGGAGGGTCGTTGGCGACGCGCCAAGCGGCGGTCGGCGCGGCCGGGGGGTCGTTGGCGAAGCGCCGAAGGGCGGCGCCTGTGCTCAGGCCAAAAGCGTCCGCAAACTCGCGATCGTCACCACGAGCTCCGTCGGGTCCACCGGCTTCGGCACGTGCATCTGGAACCCTGCGTTCAGCGCGCGCACGCGATCTTCCGGCCGCGTGTACGCCGTCAGCGCGATCGCTGGCACCGTGGCGATCCGATCCGGGGTGCGGCTGCGGATCTTGCGGATGAGCGAGAGGCCGTCGTCCCCCGGCATTGCGAGGTCCGAGACCAGCACGTCGGGCACGAAGTCGGACAGGATGCGCAGGGCCTCGCCGGCGTCGGCCGCGGTCTTCACGGTCGCGCCTGCGATGTCGAGGATCTCCGACAGGATCTCCCGCGCGTCGGGTTCGTCGTCGACGACCAGCACCGACAGGCCTGCGAGCGCTCGTTTTTCCGCGCGGCGTTCGTCGACGGGAGGGCCTGGGGCGGGGAGCGGGCGGGGCTTGGCGATCGGGAGCTTGACCGTGAACTTCGCGCCCGTGTCCGGGCCGTCGCTCTCGGCGCGTACGGTGCCGCCGTGCGCCTCGACGAGGTGACGCACGATCGATAGGCCGAGACCCAGGCCGCCCGAGGCGCGTGTGAGCGTGCCGTCGCCCTGACGGAAGCGCTCGAAGATGTGCGGCAAGAGCTCGGCGCGGATGCCACGGCCGCTGTCGGAGACCACGAGCACCGCCTCGTCGCCCGTGCGCGCGAGCCGCACGTCGATGCGCCCGCCCTTCGGGGTGAACTTGAGCGCGTTCGAGAGCAGGTTCCACACGACCTGCTGCAGCCGGCTCGGGTCGCCGAAGATCGGCACGCTGTCCGTGTCGAAGGTCGTGTGCAGCGAGATCTCGCGGTTCGTCGCGCCCGGCGTGACGGCGTGGACCGCAGCCTCGACGACGGGCGCGAGCTCCAGGACCGAGGGGTCGAGGCGGAGCTTGCCCGCCGTGATGCGCGAGGCGTCGAGCAGGTCGTCGATGAGCTTTGCTTGATGCACGGCGTTGCGCTCGATCGACTCGAGCGCGCGGGGCTGGTTGCCCTCGCGGACGGCGCCGGTGCGGAGCATGCGCGCCCAGCCGAGGATCGCGTTCAGCGGCGTGCGCAGCTCGTGCGAGACGACGCCGAGGAACTCGTCCTTCACGCGGCTCGCCTCCTGCGCTTCGTGGAAGAGGCGCGCGTTGTCGAGCGCGAGGGCGGCGCGCTGGCCGAGCTCCTCGGCGAGCGCGAGGTCGGACGGGTCGTAGCGGCCGCGCGTGGTGCCGAACGAGAGCACGCCGAGGGTGTGGCCGCGCGCGATGAGCGGGACGACGATCGCCGACGTGGTGCCGATGCGGCGGATGATCTCGAGGTGCTCCTCGTCGGCGGCGACCGCGCGGAACGCGCCGTCGTCGACCACGCGGAGGAGCTTCGACTTGCCCGTGCGCGCGGCCTCGCTGATCGGGTGGCTCGTGCCGAAGGGGTAACGCGCGCGCATGTCGCGCAGGAGCGCTTCCATCTCGGGATTTTCGTGAAGCGCGTACACGAACTGCGGGGTGCCTTCCTCGTCGAGGCTGCACAGGAGGCAGTAGCCCGCGAAGCTCGGCACCGCGACGCGCGCGAGCGACTCGGTGATGGCCGCGGGATCGAGCGAGGCGTTGAGCACGGCGCTCGCCTCGGCGAGCAGGGCGAGGCGCTTGCGCTCGACGTCGGCCTCGGCGCGGGCCTTGCGCTCGGCCTCGTAGAGGTAGGCGCGCTCCAGCGACTGCGTGCAGGTGCGGGCGAGGTGCAGGATGAAGGCGTTGTCCTCGCTCGTGTGCTGGCTCGACCGGTGGTAGCGGAGCGAGAGCCCGCCGATGGCGCGGTCCTCGACGATGAAGGGCACGGCGGCGACGCAGCACGGCACGTCGGACGCGGCGCTCGCGAGGTGCGGGTAACGCGCGCGGTAGGCCTCGTCGTCGAAGAAGAGCGGCGTCTGGCTCCGGACGGCGTCCGTGAGCGGCGAGGAGAACGCGAGCTTCGTGGAGTCGTACCGGTCGAGCGTCTCGCGCGTGTGGCCGATGGCGCGGACGAGGTCGAGGTGCTCGCCGTCGGCGGAGACCGTCGCGACGATGGCCTTGCAGCGCGGCAGCATGTCGCGCACGTGGTCGACGATCGTCTCGGCGACCTTGATGCGGCTCATCGTGTCGGAGAGCGCGGCCGTCATGCGCTGGAGGGCGACGAGGCGCGTCGTCGCGAGCTCGGCGGCCGCGCGGGCGCGCTCGGTGGCCTCGTAGAGGCGCGCGCGCTCGAGGGCCTGCGAGGACTGACGCGCGAGCGTGAGCAGGAACGAGCGGTCCTCGTGGGAGATGACGCGGGGCTCGCGGAAGGAGAAGAGGATCACGCCGGTGGCCCGGTCGTCGAGCAGGAGGGGCAAACAGGCGACGGCCTTCGGCGGGTCCTGGCCCTCGGGATCGAGCTCGGCGAGGGCCCGCGCCTCGGCGACGGCGGCCTCCGATTCGAGCCAGAGGGGCTGCTTGCGGCGCAGGGCCTCGGCGAGCGGGCCGGGAGCCTCCTCGGCGACGCGGGCGCCGCGCGAGAGCGCGCCCGGGGCGAACCCGAGGGCGCCAACGACGTCGAGGCTCCCGTCCTGCGTGCGCAGGGCGAGCGCGGCGGCGCGGGCGTCGACGGCCACGAGGCCTTGTTGCAGGACGGCGTCGGCGACTTGCGCGGGCGTGAGCGCGGCGGCGAGGCTCGACGTGAGGGCCTGGAGCCGTGAGGTGCGGGCCGCGGCGCGCTCGGCGGCCTCGCGGGCGCGCTGCTCGGCTGCGTGCAGGCGCGCGTTGTCGATGGCGAGCGCGGCGCGCCGGGCGAGGTCCTGGGCGATCGTGAGATCGGCGCTCCCGTAACGTCGACCCGAGTCGGCCGTGGCCAGCGTGAGCACGCCAATGGTGCGTCCGGAGGCGACGAGGGGCGCGTTGATCGAGGAGATCGTGCCGAGGACGGCCGCGGGCAAGAAGGGGTGGCTGCGCGGGGCGGGGCCCGCGTCGTTGCTCGGCGTGAGCAAGGGCTCGCCACGCGCGAGCAGGCGCGGGCCGACGTCGGCGAACCACAGGCCGCCTTCGCGCGGCGACGCGGGGGCCGTGAGCAGGTGCTCCTTGGCGGGGTCGACGTGCACGGACTCGACGCGGTGCAGGCGTCCGTCTTCTTCGAGCAGGTCGATGACGCAATAATCGCAGAGCGTGGGCACGCTCAGCCGCGCCAGGTTTGCCAGCGTCGTGCGCAAATCGAGGGAGCTCGCCAGGCGCTCGCCGGCCCGCGCCAGGAAGGCGAGTTGCTCCTCGGTAGGACCGGGCTCGCGCGCTCGGTGCTCGGTGCTCTTCATGGCAATCCGTCGGTGCGCGGCGCTCCCCCCCACGCGATGACGTCTCCCGAGCGTACCTTCATTTTCATCGCAATACGCTACAAAAAGGCCTCGCCGGAGCGATCACGGCGCCCCTTTGTCCGTCTGCGACGTTCCTCCTGTACACATCACGCGCGCAGGATTTGCGCCTGCGCGGGGTCGCTTCGAATCCGCAGGATCCAGG
Organism: Polyangium sorediatum; assembly: GCF_029946465.1. Taxonomy (NCBI): domain Bacteria; kingdom Pseudomonadati; phylum Myxococcota; order Polyangiales; family Polyangiaceae; genus Polyangium; species Polyangium sorediatum. The sequence goes on along the minus strand of NZ_JARZHI010000077.1, from coordinate 35,783 downwards.
GCGCGGGAAGGATCCCGTGTTGTGCCGTGGGCGATGAGGAAAACGAAGCTTTGCGCGGCTTCGGGGGCTGCGACTAGAGTCCCTTCGCATGAGCACGCGACCGTCTCTTTTGCCTCGCGAGGTCTACGTCGTCGACGCCGTGCGCACGCCGATCGGACGGTACGCCGGCGGGCTCGCGAGCCAGCGTCCCGACGACCTCGCGGCGCACGTCGTGTCGGCGCTGGCGAAGCGCAACGAGGCGCTCTCGGCGCGGCTCGATCACGTGGTGTTCGGAGCGACGAACCAGGCCGGGGAGGACAACCGGAACGTGGCGCGCATGGCGCTGCTCATCGCGGGCTTGCCCTACGAGGTGCCGGCCGTGACGGTGAACCGGCTCTGCGGCTCGGGCCTGGAGGCGGTCGCGGACGCCGCGCGGATGATCGCGGTGGGCGAGGCGTCGTGCGTGATCGCGGGCGGGGTCGAGAGCATGACGCGCGCGCCGTTTTCGATGCCGAAGCAGGCGAGCGCCTTCGATCGCACGCCGCCGCCGGTCTACGACACGACGCTCGGCTGGCGGTACGAGAACCCGCGGATGAAGGCGCGTTTCCCGCTGATCTCGATGGGCGAGACGGCCGAAAACGTGGCCGAGAAGTACGGGATTTCGCGCGAGGATCAGGATCGCTTCGCGGTGGAGTCGCAGCGCCGGGCAGCCGAGGCGTGGAAGAGCGGGGCCTTCGCGGCCGAGGTCGTGGCCGTGCCGATCCCGCAAAAGAAGGGCGAGCCCGTGCTCTTCGATCGCGACGAGTCCGTGCGCGAAGGCACGACGCTCGACGCGCTCGCGAAGCTCCCGGCGGTGTTCAAGAAGGGCGGCAGCGTGACGGCGGGCAACTCGTCGCCGATCAACGACGGCGCGTCGGGGCTCTTGCTCGCGTCGGCCGAGGTCGTGGCGGCGATGGGCGTGACGCCGCTCGCGCGCATGCTCGGCAGCCAGACGGCCGGCGTGGATCCGAGCTTCATGGGCGAGGGGCCGATCCCCGCCGTCCGAAAGTTGCTCAGCCGGGCGGGGCTTCAGGCCTCCGACGTGGACCTCGTGGAGCTGAACGAGGCGTTCGCGGCGCAGTCGCTCGCGTGCGTGCGCGCGCTCGAGCTCGACCCCGCGCGCGTCAACGTGAACGGCGGCGCCATCGCGCTCGGCCACCCGATCGGCTCGTCGGGCGCGCGGATTGCGTGCACGCTCGTGCATGCGATGAAGGCGCGCGAGAAGAAGATCGGCCTCGCGTCGCTCTGCATCGGCGTGGGGCAAGGGATCGCAGCTCTGTTCGAAAAAGTCTGAGGGGGTCGGGGCCAAACAGCCCCACGGAAAAGGAAGAGGAAAGAGACATGGAATTTCCGGCCATCAACGTGCCCGGCCAAGGGCAGCTCCACGCGCGGCTCGTCACGACGCTCGGCGACATCGTCCTTCGGCTGGAGGAGGAGCGCGCGCCGAACACCGTGAAGAACTTCGTCGGCCTCGCGACGGGCGCGATCGCCTGGAAGGACCCGAAGACCGGGGAGACCCAGCAGAACACCCCGCTCTACAACGGCGTCCGCTTCCACCGCGTGATCCCGAGGTTCATGATCCAGTGCGGCGATCCGCTCACGCGTCACGCGGACACGGCGGCGCGCTGGGGCACGGGCGGGCCGGGCTACAAGTTTGCCGACGAGTTCCACCCGGAGCTCCGCCACAACGGGCCGGGCGTGCTCTCCATGGCGAACAGCGGCAAGTCGACGAACGGGTCGCAGTGGTTCATCACGGAGGGGGCGACGCCGCACCTCGACAACAAGCACTCGGTCTTCGGCAAGGTCGTGAGTGGGATGGACGTGGTCAACAGGATCGCGAACGTCCCGACCTCGCGCGATCGGCCGGATCAGGACGTGGTGATCGAGCGGGTGGAGATCTTCCGGCAGTAGCCGGGGAGGGCGCCCCGGGCGCCGGGCCTCCGCGGAGACCCGGCGCGCGCGCGCCGGGTCAGGGCGCGCAGGTTTTGTTCGCGCCCCCCGTGCACATGTTGTTCAGGCACTCGTTGTTGTTCGTGCACGGGGCGCCCGACTCGCCCTTGCAGACGCCGGCCCCGTCGCAGGCCTTGTTGCCCATGCAGGGCGTCATGCCGTTCGTGTCGTCCTGGTTGGCCGGCACGGGGGAGCACGTCCCCACGTTGCCCATGACGTTGCACGCCTGGCAAGTGCCCGTGCAGGCGGTCGCGCAGCAGACGCCGTCGACGCAGAAGTTGCTCTCGCACTCGGCGTTTGCCCCGCACGCGGCGGCGTCGCATTTGCCGCACTTGGCGCCGCCGCAGTCGATCCCGGTCTCGTCGCCGTTCATCTCGCCGTCGCTGCACGAGATGCACGTGTTGTCGGGCAAGCACGTGGGGTTCGTGCCCATGCAGTCGTTGTCGGCGAGGCACGCGACGCAGGTGTTTTCGTTGCAGACGCCGTTGTTGCAATCGGCGTCGGTGACGCACTCGACGCAGGTGTTTTGGCTGCACACGTCGCCGCCCGTGCAGTGGTTGTCCTCGACGCACTCGACGCACGTGCCGCTCCCGTTGCACACGCCGCCGGAGCACATGTCACCCGGCGGGTCGCTGATCTGCATGGGCAGGCCGGAGACGCAGGCCGAGGTCGTGCAGGGGTTGCCGTCGCCGGGCGGCGTGTCGTCGTCGTCGTCGATCACGCTCTCGCCGCCCATCCCGTCGCACGCGAGAGCCTTGCAGTCGCCGTTCATCGGGTCGGGCAGGTCCGTGCCCTGCGGCGCGTCATCCGCCTCGCACATCCCGTTCACGCAGCTCCAGTCGCGGCAGGCCGTGTCCGCCAGGCAGTCGTCGGGGCTCTGACACGGCATGCCGCCCATGCCGCCCGTGCCGCCGCCGCCCATGCCGCCGCCGCCCATGCCCCCGACCCCGCCGACGCCGCCGGTCCCGCCGGTGCTCGACGAGCTCGCCCCACCCCCGAGGCCGCCGGTGCCACCCGAGGGCTCGAACTGGTTGAAGTCTTGGGTGCAGCCCAGGTACGTGAGGCCCAGAGCCGAAAGAAGGGTTGCGGTCAAGATGGCGGAGCGCTTCACGGCATCACCTCGCTCGGGCGCGCAGGCCCGACTTGGAAAGGATGCCCCGAAGGTATCACGAGGACGGCAATCGCAGGAGACGGGCGAGCATTCACACGATGGGTGGTGACTCGTCGTCCAACCCACGAACCATGAGGTTTCGCGCCTCGACGAGGTGCGGCTCGACCTTCGAAGCACACGCGACACGGGACGCGCGGAGCGCCGCGAGGACCGCGCCTTTCGTGGCCGCGCCGAGGCTGCGCGCGCGGCCGAGCGTGATCATCGCCTGGTCGATGTCGTGCAACTCGCCGAGGTGCCGCTGCATGCGCGTCGCGTGCTTGGCGAGGCGCGTCGCCGTCACGCCGAGGGGCGCCGCGAAGAGCTCGGCGGTGTAGCGCAGGCGCTTGTAACGAATGCGGAGCTCGTGCATCGCGTCGACGTCGCCGACGTCGCGCTGGGCCCACGTCGCCACGTCGCTCACCGCGCGATCGAGGACCTCGTGGCCGAGCTCGACAGCGGGCACGATCCGCGGCGTGTCCCCGTCGAGGCGCGCGGCGAGCGCGTGGAACGAGCGCTCGAGAGGTCGGATGCGCTTGCCATTCGGCAAGGTCGGCGCGTGCGCGGGAGGGCCGTCCCGGAGCAGGCGCGTGACCTCGGCGTGCTCTTTCCGCGTGGCGCGGGCGCGGCGGACGAGCCAGGCGCCCACCTCGGCGCGCGCCTCTTGGGGCAGGTCGAGCGCGGTGAGCGTCTCGCGCAGCACCTCGTCGTCGCGGAGCGCGCCCGTGGCCTGGGCGTGGTACCGGATCTCGCCCTCGATCCGCGCGAGCCGCTTGCGCCGCCAGAGATCGCGCGCGACGCGGAGGATCGTCCGCATCCGCCGCAGCGCCACGCGGAAGTCGTGGAGCGCCGCTTCGTCGCTGGCGCCGCCCGGCGCTCCTTGGAAGAGCGCGGACGCGGCGACGGCGAGCACCCGCTCCCGGGCCGCGCGTGCGTCCGCGACGAGCGCGTGGAGCGCCGAGGCGACGAGCTCGTGGGCGTGGTTCGGCGTGTTCATACCCGCGAGAGCGCCACGACGACGATCGGCCTGCGCCCCGTTTTGGCCTCGATGACGCGCCGCGCGGCGAGTCGCACGACCTCGGTCACGCCCTCGTCGCTCGACCGCGTCCGGCCGTCCGCTTCCGAGATCGCGCGCGAGACCGCGAGGGCCGCCGCGCGCATCACCTCGGAGGCGCCTTCCTCTTGATCAACGACGCCGCGCTGCACGACGCGCGGCGGGGCGGCGACGGTGCCGCGCCGGTCGAGCACGAGCGACACCATCGCCACGCCCGACCGTCCGAGCTGCGCGCGCTCGCGGATGACCTCGTCGGGCAGCTCGTCGCCGGCGTAGGTCGCGACTTTGCCCACGGTCACGCGCGCGGCCTTGGCGAGCGCCGCCCGCGCGCCGATTTCGACCACCTCGCCGTTTTCGGCGACGAGCACGTCGGAGACGCCGACCTCGCGGGCGAGCGCGGCGTGCCGCACGAGGTGGTGCAAGGTCCCGTGCACCGGCACGAACGAGCGGGGTCGGCAGAGCTCGATCATGCGCGTCTGCTCCTCGCGGTGCGCGTGCCCGCTCGCGTGCACGCCGCGGTCCGTGAGCCCGGTCTTGAGGTCGATGCCCATGCGCAGGAAATCGCCCATCATCTCGAAGACCGGCCGGTCGTTGCCCGGGATGATGCGGCTCGACAGGACGACGACGTCGCCCGGGTCGAGGCGGAGCAAGGGGTGCGTGCCGGCCGCGAGGCGCACGAGCGCGCTCATGCGCTCGGCCTGCGTGCCGCTTGCGATGATGAGGACGCGGTCGCGTGGCATCGAGCCGAGGTGCTCGGGCGGGACGAGCAGATCACTCGGGAAGCGGAGCCGGCCGACGATCTCGGCGGCGCGGACGTGGGTCTGCACGCTGCGACCGAGCAAGCAGAGCCGCCGCCGCGTGGCCACGGCGACCTTCGCCAGCATGGAGAGGCGCTGCACGTTCGAGGCGAACATGCCGATGATCACGCGGGTCTTGGCGCGCGTGACGATCTCCTCCAGCGCGTGGCCGACGGAGAGCTCGCTCGTCGACCGGCCGGGCGAGTCCACGTTCGTGCTGTCGGAGAGCAGGAGCGAGACCCCCTCGTCGCCGAGCTCGGCGAGGCGCGCCTCGTCGGTCAGCTCGCCGTCGGGCGGCGTGGGGTCGAGCTTGAAGTCGCCCGTGTGCACCACGATGCCCGCGGACGTCCGGAACGCGAGAGCGACCGCGTCGACGATCGAGTGCGTGACACGGATGGGCTCGAACGAGAACGAGCCGGCCTCGTACGTCTTGCGCGGCGCGACGGGGATGAGCTCGACCTCGTCGTCGCCGTAGCCGTGCTCGGCGAGCCGGCCCTTGACGAGCTCCAGCGCGTGGGCCGGCCCGTAGACCGGGACGTCCTCGTCGAGGTGCGCGAGCAGATAAGGCAGCCCCCCGATGTGGTCCTCGTGTCCGTGGGTCAGCACGACGGCGCGCACGCGGTCCTTGTGCCCGATCACGTAGTCGAAGCGCGGGTGGTACGTGTCGATGCCGAGGTCGGTCGTCGGGAACGTGACGCCGCAGTCGACGAGCACGACGTCGTCGCCTTGCTCGAGCGCCATGCAGTTCATCCCGATCTCGCCGAGCCCGCCGAGGGGGACGATCCGCAGCGAGGAGCGGCCGTTCGAAGGCCCACGCGGGGGAGGGGGGGACATGCCGCTCTGCGGATCGTTCAACGAGGACAACAACACTCCTGTCGCGTTCGAGCGCCGGCGACGGCCGGCTCGTCCCCGGAGCATAACGCGGCCAGGGCGGTCTGGCCCCCTTCCCGAGGAGGGAACGGCCCGATCTACCGCCGTCGCCTCCGAGGGTCTACGTTGCGCTCGTTCCTCCCCGGATCCGAAGGCCCTCCCTTGCTCCGCTCCCTCCTCACGAACCTCCTCCTCCTCCTCGTCCTGCCCCTCCGATGGCTGCGCCGCGCGTTCGCCATCCCGAAGGGCGGCTACGTCATGCTCGAACTCGACGGGCCGGTCGTCGATACCGTGCCGGCGCGGCCGCGCGGCCTCGCGCGTCTCCTCCGGCGCGTTCGCCCGCCGCTCTCGGTGACGCGGGTGCGGGAGCTCTGCGAGCTCATCGCCGGGGACGACCGGGCCGCGGGGCTCTTCGTCCGGCTCGACGGCCTCGCGGCCGGACCGAGCGTGCTCGCCTCGCTGCGCAAGGTGTTCGCGAACCTGAGGGACGCGGGCAAGGAGGTCGTCTTCTACCTGCCCATGGGCGCGGACAACGACACGATGTACCTCGCGTCCGCGGGGCGCCGCGTCGTGGTCGGGCCCGAGACGCTCGTCGCGCCGATCGGCTACGCGGCGACGGGGCGTTACCTGCGCAGGGCGCTCGCCGAGATCGGGGTCGAGCCCGAAGTGTTTGCGCGCGGCACGTACAAGGCCGCCGCCGAGCCGCTCGTGCGGGACGCGATGAGCGAGGCGCAACGCGAGCAGCTCGGCGAGGTGCTCGGCGCGCGGCATGACGCGCTCGTCCGGGCGCTCGCGGAGCGGTGCGGCGGCGACGTGACGGTCGCGGCTCGCTGGGTCGACGAGGCGCCCTACCGAGCGAGCCGCGCCGAGGAGCTCGGCCTCGTGGACGCCGTCGCGTACGAGGACGAGGTCACGACGCTGCTCGGCAAGGCGCCGGCCCCGACGGCGCGCTGGATGCCGGCGGGCCGCTACATCGCCGCGCGTCGCGCGCCTGGCTTCCGGCCGCTCTTGCCGCGGCCGGTCGTGGGCCTCGTCGAGGTGCACGGCCCCATCGTCTCGCGCAGCCGCTTCTCGCTCGGCAAGCTCGCCGTCGAGGACCGCGTCGTCCGGGCGATCCGCGCGGCGCGTAGCAACCGACGCATCGCGGCCGTCGTGCTGCACATCGACTCGCCCGGCGGCAGCGCCATCGCCTCGGACCGCATCCACCACGAGGTCGAGCTGCTCGCGAAGGAGAAGCCGGTCATCGCGTACCTCTCGAACGTCGCGGCGAGCGGCGGCTACTACGTCGCGGCGGCGGCGCGCGTCATCGTCGCCGAGCCCCAGGTCATCACGGGGTCGATCGGCGTCGTGTCGGCGCACTTCGTCCTGCGCGGGCTCCTCGAGAAGGTCGGCGTCTCGACGGACGTGGTCAAGCGCGGGGCGCGCGCCGATCTGTTCTCGCCCGTCCGGCCGCTCGACGCGTCCGAGCGCGCGGTGCTCGAGTCCGAGGTCGACGCCTTCTACCGGACGTTCGTGGGCGTGGTCGCGCGGGGGCGGGGCCGGGCGTTCGAGGAGATCGACAAGCTCGCGCAGGGCCGCATTTACAGCGGGACCGAGGCGCGGGCGCGTGGGCTCGTCGACGAGCTCGGGGGCCTCTCGGACGCGGTCGCTCGGGCGTCGGAGTTCGCGGGGCTCGGTCCGCTCGAGCTTCGGCTCGTGCCTCCGCCGCGTGGGGAGGGGCCGCCGCCGAGCGCGGCGCGCGTGGCCCAGGCGGCGCTGTCGGCGCTGGGGGCGCTTGGCCTCTCGCCGGTGGCCGAGCGTGCCTTGCTCGGCTTGAACCTCGCGGCGAGCGAGCGCGTGCTCGTCTACGAGCCTTGGGGTTCGGATGGACGAACCTGGCAGGACCTCACGTAACGATTCCCCAAGGGATCCCGCAGATTCTGCGCTCTCCGGCCTTGGGGGGCGCGCAGGGTGGGAACGACGCTACGCACCGCAGGACGGCGTGGGCGCTTGAAACGCGACGCCCCGTGTTGTCAATGCGTTGTTTCCTTACATTTTGCACGTCCAGACAATTCGACCTAATTGGAATTGGTGTGGGATGATAAACGGAATTTTCCTGCCAAGCGGGGACACCGGCGTTTGACCGAGGCGCTCCATATCTCGGTCTTTGTTCGGAAAAACCAGGATAGGGCGGGACACATCCACAGGGGTGCAGCGGTTCATGTGGTTTGGTGTGGAGAACCCTCATCCTGATCTTGGGGGCTTGCCTGGACGCTAGGGGTTGGGGTACGACGGCGACCAAGACACTGCCGGTGGGGTTCCACCGTCGGCAGCAGGTCGCCCGCCGGATGAGTCGAGCCCGGCGCGGCAAACGATTTCGAGTTACTCCTGAACAAAAGCAGAGGCAGCGCCGCGGGCCTGCCAATGCAGCGTCGCCACTGTACGATTCTCGGAGCGGTTCGTACGGACAGGCGACGTTTTCCATCTTGGGAGACATGTAGATGGCGCAGCCGACGATCGGTGAGGAAGGCGGGAAGGTGGCGAAGACGTCCGGGGAGGGCACGAAGCGCGCAGCCCGGGTCTCGGACAAGCCCGGCAAGACCGCGGCGGCCACGGCGGCCGGGGCGGCGGTCTCCGCGAAAGAGGCGAAGAAGGCGGCGCGTGCGCGTGGCCTCGCCTTCGACCGGGTCTTCACGCACCGAGGGGCGAACCCGCTCGACGAGGTCACCTGGGAGCGTCGGTCGAGCGTCATCAACAACCCCGACGGCTCCGTGGTCTTCAAGATGGAGGGGGCCGAGGTGCCGGCGGGCTGGTCGCAGCTCGCGACGGACATCGTCGTCTCCAAGTACTTCCGCAAGGCCGGCCTTCACGGGAAGAAGGATCTCGGCGAGACCAGCGTGCGTCAGGTGGTCGAGCGCCTGGCCAAGACGATCCGCGAGGCGGGCGAGTCGTTCGGCGGCTACTTCGCCAGCACCAAGGAAGCCGAGACCTTCGAGGCGGAGCTCACCTTCCTCCTCGTGAACCAGTACGGCGCCTTCAACTCGCCCGTCTGGTTCAACTGCGGCCTCTGGCACCGCTACGGCATCGTCGGCGCGGGCGGCAACTACGCCTGGACCGAGACCAAGCAGCCCTTCGACCGAGAAGAAGGCGACGGCTCCATCTGCGAGGTCTCGAATGCGTACGAAAAGCCGCAGTGCTCGGCGTGCTTCATCCAGTCGATCAACGACGACCTGATGAGCATCTACGACCTCGTGAAGAGCGAGGCGCGGCTCTTCAAGTACGGGTCGGGCACGGGCACGAACTTCAGCACCATCCGGGGCAAGCAGGAGAAGCTCTCGGGCGGCGGGACAAGCTCGGGGCTCATGAGCTTCCTCGAGGTGTTCGACCGCGCGGCCGGGGCGACGAAGAGCGGCGGCACGACGCGGCGCGCCGCGAAGATGGTCTGCCTCGACATGGACCACCCCGAGATCGTCGACTTCATCCAGTGGAAGGTCCGCGAGGAGCGCAAGGCGCAGATGCTCATCGGCGCCGGCATGTCCTCCGACTTCAACGGCGAGGCCTACCACACGGTCAGCGGCCAGAACTCGAACAACTCCGTCCGCGTCACCGACGAATTCATGCGTGCGGTGTCCACGGGAAGCACCTGGGAGACGCGGGCGCGCACGACGGGCGACGTCGTCGAGACGCACGACGCGAAGGACCTCTGGCGCTTGGTGGCCGACGCGGCGTGGGCCTGCGCCGACCCCGGCGTGCAGTACGACTCGACGATCAACCGCTGGCACACCTGCCCGAACTCGGGGCGCATCAACGCCTCGAACCCGTGCTCCGAGTACATGTTCCTCGACGACACGGCTTGTAACCTCGCGAGCCTGAACCTCACGAAGTTCCTCCGCGCCGACGGCTCCTTCGACATCGAGGGCTTCCGCCACGCGACGCGCGTCTTCTTCGTGGCGCAGGAGATCCTCGTGGACTTCTCGTCCTACCCGACGAAGGGCATCGCGCGGAACTCGCACGACTACAGGCCGCTCGGGCTCGGGTACGCCAACCTCGGCACGCTGCTCATGCTCCTCGGCATCCCGTACGACTCGGACCAGGGGCGCGCGGTGGCCGGCGCCATCACGGCGATCATGTGCGGCCATGCGTACAAGGTCTCGGCCGAGATGGCCGGTTCACGCGGGCCTTTCCCGGGCTACGCGAAGAACCGCGAGCCGATGCTCCGGGTGATGGGCCTGCACCGCGACGCGGCGTACGCCATCGATCGGGAGAAGTGCCCCGAGCCGCTCTGGCGCGCGGCGTGCGCGGACTGGGACGAGGCGGTGCGGGTCGGCACGCTGAATGGGTATCGCAACGCGCAGGCGACGGTGCTCGCGCCGACCGGGACGATCGGCCTGCTCATGGACTGCGACACGACGGGCATCGAGCCCGACTTCGCGCTCGTGAAGTTCAAGAAGCTCGCGGGCGGCGGCTACTTCAAGATCGTGAACCAGTCGGTGCCGGAGGCGCTGCGCCGGCTCGGCTACAGCGAGCATGAGGTGCAGGAAATCGTCGCCTACGTGTCGGGCACGAACACCTTGCTCGCGGCGCCGAACGTGAACCGCGCGTCGCTCAAGCAGCGTGGCTTCACGAATGACGACCTCGCGAAGGTCGAGGCGGCCATCCCGGGCGTGTTCGACCTCGGGCTCGCGTTCAGCCCGTGGGTGCTCGGCGAAGAGGCGTACGTGCGGCTCGGCATCACGCCCGAGCAGCGCCAGACGCTGGGCTTCTCGCTCCTCCGCGCGCTTGGCTTCTCGTCGTCGGAGATTGCCGAGGCGAACGAGGTCATCGTCGGTCGCATGACCGTCGAGGGCGCGCCGCACCTGCGCGAAGAGCACTACGCGGTGTTCGATTGCGCGAACCGTTGCGGGAAGATTGGCAAGCGCTTCCTCGCGCCGATGTCGCATGTGCGCATGATGGCGGCGGCGCAGCCGTTCCTCTCGGGCGCCATCTCGAAGACGGTGAACTTGCCGAACGAGGCGACCGTCGAGGAGGTGCAGAAGATCTACGAGGAGGGCTGGCGGCTCGGCTTGAAGGCGGTCGCGCTCTACCGCGACGGCTGCAAGGCGTCGCAGCCGCTCTCCGCGTCGGGGGATTCGAAGGAGGAGAAGGCCGAGAAGGCCGAGGCGAAGGCCGCCGAGGTCGTGATGGCGACGCAGGCGCCGGCGGGGCCTGCGGTCCGGCCGACGGGCGCGCGGGTGCGTTTGCCGAAGAAGCGCTCGGGCTTCACGCAGGAAGCGACCGTTGGTGGGCATAAGATCTTCGTCCGCACCGGCGAGTACGTCGATGGCACGCTCGGCGAGATCTTCATCGACATGCACAAGGAGGGCGCGGCCTTCCGTTCGCTCATGAACTGCTTTGCCATGAGCGTCTCGGTGGGCTTGCAGTACGGCGTGCCGCTCGAGACCTTCGTCGATCAGTTCACGTTCACGCGCTTCGAGCCGCAGGGCATGGTCGAGGGGCATGACTACGTGAAGTTGTCGACGTCGATCGTCGATTACATCTTCCGTGTGCTCGGGATCGAGTACCTGCACCGGTACGACCTGGCGCATGTGCAGCCGCAGCCGACGGCGACGATCCAGGATCCGACGGACTCGCGGGCGCAGGAGAGCTCGTCGTCGGCGCCGGCGCTGCCGGCTTCGCGACCTCGCGTCGAGGCGCAGGAGCGCGTCACGAGTGCCCTGGATGCGCAGCTCGAGGACATGATGGGCGACGCGCCTGTGTGCGACGGTTGTGGCCACATCACGGTCCGCAACGGCGCTTGTTACAAGTGCCTGAACTGCGGCAACAGCATGGGTTGCAGCTAAATCCCCTCACCGACGGCATCGACCGCACTGCGGTCGATGCACCCTCGGTCCAGGCCGTGCCTGGTCCGGGTCCAGGGGCGGACAGCCCCTGGTCGGGCCTGGGGCGAAGCCCCAGCGCTACGCCTCCCATCGACCCCTAGAAGTAGCCGCCGCCCCAAAACACGGGTAAACGGCGTCCATGCTGACTCCCGCTCGCGCGTGCACTGCCCTCGTCACGATTGCGCTTGGCGCGCTGCTCTTCACTGGCTGCAAGAAGGAGGAAGAGGCGCCTCAGGCTGTCCCGCTCCCGTCGGCGGCGCCTGCGCCGGTCAAGGCCACGGAGGATACGCCTCAGGCTGCGCAAGGCTCGGCGGCGGGGAGCGCTGCGCCTGCGGAGGCTGCGCCGTCGGCTGCGCCTGCGCCGACGGAGCCTCCGAAGGCTGTGGCGGCGCCGTCGATTGATGGGTGCTGCTCGGCGCTTCAGGCCTTGTCGAAGGACGCGAAGTCGAGCTCGACGGTTCGGTCGAAGGCTGCCACGGCGGCGTCGATGTGCGCGGGCACGGCGAAGCTCGTCAAGGAGGGCAAGGCTCCGCGCTCGACGGCGCTCACGCAGATTCGCGCCACCATGGCTGGGAGTGCGCCGGCTGCCTGCAATTAGTTCGAGGTCGAACGATCAGCCGAAGTGGTCGTAGCCGCGCTCGTCGAGCCACGCGAGCGTGCCGTTGGTCTGCTCGACGGCGATGCCGATCTTCCCGTCCTGGGGCGGTACAACGCGCCCGATCCGCTTGAATCCTGCGGGGACACGGTCCTCTGGCACCGTCACCACGACGGCGTAGTCCTCGCCGCCTTCGAGCGCGAGCTGGTATGGGTCTGCCTCGGCCAGCGCTGCTGCGCGCTCGAGTTCCGGTGTGAGGAGCGTCGACCGATCGAGCACCACGAGCACGCCGCTCGCTCGCGCCACGTGCCCCACGTCCCGCGTCAGCCCGTCCGACACGTCGATCGCCGCGCTTGCCACGTCCCGCGCGGCGAGCCCTGCCGTGATGCGCGCGAGGGGCCTCCGGTAGGCGCGCACGGCCGGCGCTGCGTCTGCTTCGTGCTCGCGACCTCGGCCGATCAGCACGAGACCTGCTGCCGAGAGCCCGAGGGGCCCCGCGATTGCCACGACCTCCCCGGGCTTTGCGCCCGATCGGCCGAGCGGGCGCGGCGTCTCGCCGAGCACGGTCGTCGTGATTGAAATCTCTTGCCCACGTGCGAGGTTTCCGCCGATGATTTGTGTACCAACTTCCTCGGCCGCCTCGCGTTGGCCTTCGGCGATGGCACGGAGGTCCTCGTCGGTGACGTAGGCCGGCAGCACGAGACCCGCGAGGATGCCGAGCGGCGAGGCGCCCATCGCTGCGAGGTCGCTCGCGGCGGCCATCGTCGCGCGGTAGCCGAGGTCTGCCATCGAGACGAGGTCGCGCCGGAAGTGGATGCCTTCGACCTGCGCGTCGAGGGTCCACACGAGGGGCTCACGACCGGGCGCGATCACGGCTGCGTCGTCGCCGATGCCCACGATCGTCCGGCCCGACCCGTCTGTGCCGAACACGCGCGCGAGCATGTCGATGCGCGCCCGCTCCGAGCTTCGAGCTGTCATGCCCCGACTTTACGCGAACCGGACCGAAATCGCCCCGTGCGACGGCGGCGAGGAGGGGCGCGACGCGGGCAAACGCACGACGAAGACGGCGCCCGTCGGCTCGTGGCCCTCGATGTGCACGGTCCCGTGGTGTGCCTCGACGAGCCGCTTCACGATCGAGAGCCCGAGCCCCGTGCCGCCGTGCTCGCGCGTCGAGGACTGATCCACCTGGTAAAACGGGTCGAAGACCTTGTCGCGCTCGGCCGCCGGGATGCCGATGCCCGTGTCGGTCACGCGCACCTCGACCATTTGCCGGAGCGGCGCGAGCAGCACCATCCCGGGCTCGTCGCCGCCGCCGTCGACCTCGGTGGCCATCTGCCGCGCGACCATCTGTACCGTGCCGCCCGTCGGCGTGAACTTGATGGCGTTCTCGCCGAGGTTCACGAACACCTGCCGCAGCCGCTCCGGATCACCGAGCACGAGCGGTAGATCCGCCGGCGCATCCACGGTGAGCGTGACGCCCTTTTTCGTGGCGACGGGCGCGACCGTCGAGGCTGCCTCGGCGAGCACCGCGCCGATCGCCACGTCGCTCCGGCGCATCATCACGGTGCCGCTCTCGAGCTTCGAGAGGTCGAGCAGGCTCATGATGAGCTTCAGGAGCTGATCACTCTTCGAGTGGATGATCTGCACGAAGTCGAGCTGCGGCCCCGTCAGCTCGCCGGCGATGCCGCCCACGAGCATCTCGCTGTAGCCGAGGATCGAGGTGAGCGGCGTCCGGAGCTCGTGCGAGATCGTCGCGAGGAAGTTCGACTTCAGCTTGTCGAGTTCTTGCTGCCGCTCGTAGGCCTGCTCGAGCGCCGCGTTTTTCTCGGAGAGCTCGCGGTAGCTCTCGCGGATCGACGCGATGTGCATCTTCGACGTGAGCAGGGCCTTGTGCCCGCTCCAGAGGATCACGTCGAGCACCGCGACGAGGTGCTTCGCGACGGTCTCGGCCGTGGCCTCGGTCGCCCGCGCCATGTGCGGCAAGAGCTCCGCCGCGCGCGCCGGGTCGACGCCCTCGATCGCGAGCAGCGTGTCGGGGACGCTCTCGGCCGCCGGAGGAAGGTAGGGGCCGAGGATCGCACGGCCGATGGTGCCGCCCTCGTATTCGATGGGGACGACGCGGTAACGCGCGCCGGTGAAGCAGCCGTGCGTGGTGCCTTCGCTCGACGTGACGCGGAGGCGTTTGACCTCGGAGACGATGGCGCCGCAGGCACGGCGGCCCGCGGGCTCCTCGTTGATCATCGCGCAGAGCGGGGCCTCGCGGGACGAGCTCGCCAGGCTCACGCCCGAGTTCGACACGATGCGGACGGGCATGCCGAAGACCTGCTCGATCGAGCCGACCATGCCGCGCATCGCCTCGCGGTCGACGAGGTCTTCGAGCCGGAGCGGTCCGAGCCCGAGGCCGAGGGCGTCGACGTCGACCGAGCGCTCGTCGCTCAAGGAGCGCCTCCGGGCGCAGCGCCGGCCATCCTCCCGCCCATCCGCGCCGCGATGAGCTCGCGGAACGGCGTCGTCACGCCGAGCTGCTGCGCCGCAGTGGAAACGAGGTCGTCGCCGTCGATCGAGAGCTTGCGCGAGAGCTGATGGCTCTGATCGAGCGAACGCCACGTGGACCAGAGCAGGCAGACGAACGTCTCGACGACGCCGATGCCCCTCGTCGCAACCGCGCGGAAGACCGGCTCCTTGCCGCGCGCGGCGAGCCGCGCGAGCTCCTCGTCGCTGCGGATGTCCGGCAGATCCCGTTTGTTGAACTGGATCACGAGCGGCATCTTCGAGATCTCGATGCCGTTGTCGCGCAGGTTCTGGCGCAGATCGAGGAAGGCGTCGGCGTTGCGTTGCGTCTCGGAGATGCGCGAGTCGGCGATGAGCGCGACGCCGTCGGCGCCTTGCAGGACGAGCCTGCGCGTCGCGGCGTGGATCGGCTGGCCGGGGACCGTGAAGAGCTTGATGCGGAGCGAAACGTCGCCGTCCTTCGAACGGAACGTGAGCGGCAGGAGATCGAAGAAGAGCGTGCGATCGTCCTGCGTCTCGAGCGTCATGAGCCGCCCGCGCGCGTCGGCGCCGGCGCGGCTGTGCAGAGCGACCAGGTTCGTGGTCTTTCCGCTCAGCGCAGGACCGTAATAGACGAGCTTGATCGAGATCTCGCGTGATGCGAAATCGAGCTGCACGCTTTGACTATCGCATGGGCCGAGGGCGCACGTCCCCCGGGATCGTCACTTCGCGGCCGCGTCCGTGGTCCAGAGCGAGCGGCGCATGGTCTCGAGCCGCTCGACCACGCCCGTGAGCTCGCGCGCCTCCGCGTCGCAGGCCTGCGTCGCGGCCTCCACGCCCGGCGCCTTGCCCGCTCGCTCGGTGCGCGCGGCTTCCAGCACCTCGATGACCTCGCGGTGAAGCTCCTCGCCCGCGGTCACGACCCACTGGTCGAGCCGCTGCGCGAACTCCTGGATCATCTCGTCGAGCTTGGGGCCGACGCGCGCGGCGGCCTCGCGCAGCGCGTTCGGGGCGAGCTCCTTGGCGCGCTTCCTCGTCTCGGCCTCGACCTTGTCCTTCACGTACACGGCGAGGACGGGCGAGGCGAGCAGGAGCAGGCCGCCGAGCAGGACGTTCGTGAACATCACGCCGAGGCCGAGCGTGAAGAGCGCGAAGACGCCCACGTCATAGCCGAGCGTGTCGACCTCCACGCTGGGCGAGCGGACGTCCGAGCCGAGCGCCTGCCCGACACGCTTGGCCACGTCGTGTGCGTCCTCGCGGACGAGCGCGATCGTCTTCTCGGCCAGCGCTTCGAGTGCGTTCGCGATCTCCTTCGTCTCGGCCTGCGCCCAGTCGGCGAACGTCTTCTCCAGGAAGGGGCCGAGCCAGACCTTGATGTCCTCGGCCGAGTGGTTGTCGACGAGATCCGGGATCTGCCGGGTCACGTCGTCGACGAAATGCGCGAGATCTCGCTGCACCCAGGCGCGGATCGCGGCGACCTCCTCGCGGATGCCCGCGCGGCGCTCCTCGATCGTGCGCGACTGGCCGGCGAGATCCTTCTCCAGGAGTTCGATGCGGCGCGCGAGTTCCTCGCTCGACATTTGCGCGGCGCGCCTGCGCGCGTCGATGCCCTTCACCAGCATACGCGCGGCTTCGAGGCCCTCGCCGAGCGCGTTGTCGAGCAGGATGCGGCCTCGCTCCTCGGCGAGGAATTTCGTCAGGTGCCCGAGCAGCTCCGGCATGCCGCTCTCCTCGGGGTGACCTTCGGCCGCGCGCTTCGCGCTGACGGGGAAGACCACGGGCGTGCGGATCAGCTTGGCGAGCTCGGTGCGGATGTAGGCGAGCGCCTCCTCCTCCTCGTCCTCGCTCCAGATGTCCTTCTTCGTGACGACGAAGATGATCTTGTCGCGCGACTGGCCGAGCAGTTTGTCGTTGAGGAAGACACGCTCGCTCTCCTTGAGCGGCTGGCCCGCATCGATGAGGAAGAGCACGGCGTCCGAGCGCGGGATGTAGCTGTAGGTGATGTCCGCGCGCTGGAGCGAGAGGTCGTTCACGCCTGGCGTGTCGACGAGCACGATGCGCTCGCGGAGCAGCTCTGCCGGGTAGAAGACCTCGAGGTGCTTCACCTCGCTCGTCGCGCTCTCGGAGCCTTTTTCCTGGCCGACGGCGAATTTGCGCACCTCCTCGAACGGCATCGCCGTGCGTTCGCCCGAGGCCCGCACGAGCTCCGCGCGCGGCTCCGGCGCGTATTCGAGGTGGTGGATGACGGCCGTCGTCGGGGTCACGCCGACGGGCAGGACCTCGGCGCCGAGCAGCGCGTTCACGAACGTCGTCTTGCCGTGGTTGAACTCGCCGACGACGACGAGGTGGAAGCGGTCGGCGGAGAGTTTGTCGACGACGTCGCTGCCGAGGCGCCCCGCGAGGGAGCGCGCGCCGACGCGGCCGGCGATCGAGAGCAGCTCGCGCAGCGTTGTGGTGATTTCGACCTGTCTCGTGCGGAATGTCTCGAGCATCGTGCGCTCCTAGCCGACCACCTTGATGATGTCGTGCACCTTCTCGTCGACCTCTTCCATCGAGAGGCCGGGGCCTTCCTGGCCGATGTGCTTCTTGTAGAGTTCGCTCTCGGCGAACGTGCGCAGGGCCATCACGCGCTTCGGCAGGTAGGGGTGGCTCGCGAGCAGCTCGCGGTAGCGGCCCACGCCCTCCCGGCCCTCCTCGTACTGCGCGAGGAACGCGTCCATGTTGAGCTCGGCGTAGAGTTTCGCCGATCCGAGCGCGAGCTTGGCGAAGGTCCGCTGCGCGACCTCGAGGCTCTTGCAGCAGAGCAGGCCCGCCCGATCACACGTGACCTCGGCGCGGCGCGACCAGCTCGACAGCGCGACCACCGCGGGCTCGACCAGCGGGCCGAGCAAGCGCGTGGCCATAATCTTGAGGTAGTGCATCGCCGTCAGGTAGACGACGTGGCTGTTGTGGATGTGGCCGCACTCGTGGCCGATGACGTTTCGCAGGTCCTCGTCGGAGAAGTGATCGACGAGCGCAGAGTGGACCATGATGAACGAGTCGTCGTTCGTCCCGTACGTCGCCGCGTTCATCTGCGGGTTGTTCAGGATGTAAACGGTCGGCGTCGCGATGCCGAGCGTCTGCGCGCATTCGGCGGCGATGCCGTGCACGCGCGGGAACTGGTTCGTCCCGACCTTCACCGCGTGGCCGAGGAGATCACTCTTGCCGACGGCCTTGAAGAACCGGACGGAGGCAGCGACCGCCAGCTCGACCGGCTTCATCTTGTCGAACGCGGCGCGCGTCGTCCGATCGGAGACGTACGCATACGCGTGTCCGCCCCCGTCCACGCCGCCTGCGCGCTGTTCTTTGCGGTTCTCGATGAAGCCCTTGAAATCGAGCGTCCCGACTTGTGCCATGGTCCTCGAAGGTAACGGCGTGCCCCCAACGGCGCAACCGTCGGCCCAGGATCCACCACGAAAATCAAAACTCCTTCACGCGCCCTTCACACGCCGAGCATTTCGGCGAGCTCGCGCGCCGAGAGCGCCGAGAGCGCCGCGCCGCGCGCCACGAAGCGCCGGTAATCTTTGAAAGCGACCACGCCGCGCGGGCGCAATTCGTAGTCCGTGATGCGCGTGATCGTGAAGCGAAGCGTCGCGAAGAGCGCCGCGTCATGGAGCGCCGCCCGCTCGTCGTCCGCGAGGGCGCGGACCGCGGAATATCCACGCGCGAGGGCCCGCGCGAGGCCTCGATCGAGCCCGTCCCCGAAGCACCAAGCGAGCACCGTGACCATGAGGTCGAACGCGGCCGCGCCGCTCGACGCGCTCTCGAAATCGAGGAGCGCGGTGAGCGCGCCGTCCCGGAACAGAACGTTGTCCCGAAAGAGATCCGCATGGATCACCGGGAGCGTCGGGCCGAAGCTCACACGGGAGAGGCGGTCGAGCTGCCGTTCGAGCGCGGGCAGGAGTTGCTGCACGTGCTCGGGTGCGTCCGTCCGCTCGCGAAGGCCCGCGAGCCGCGCCGCGAGGTCCTCGGGTCCGAATCGCGTCACGAGCGGCTCGCCGAACGACGCGCCCGCGAGGTGGACACGCGCGAGCCCCTCCCCGACGGCGCGCGCGTGCGCCTCGGTCACCCCGCGCTGACAGATGACATCACCCTCGATCCACGGGAAGACGACCGCGGGTTTGCCCGCGTGCTCGGCCACGAACGAGCCGCCTCCGGAGGCGAGCGGGAGCGGTCTCGGTGTAGGGACGCCGCGCTCGGCGAGGTGCGCGAGCAGGCGCGCCTCCCGCTCGGCCGAGGCCACACTCGCGCCCTCGTAGATCCGCAAAAAGACCCGGCTCCCGCCTTCGACCGTGAGCTCGTAGCTCGTGTTCACGCTGCCCGCGTCGAGCCCGCGCGCGCCCGTGACGACGAGCCCGAAGCGCGCGCCGAGCGCTCGCGCATCCCCCTGCGAGAGTGCCGTGAAGATGCCCATGTCCGGCTGCACGGTACCAAGGCGCGGCCCCTCGCGCCCCGGGGATCCGTGCGTTATGAAAGGGAGGCACGAATCTATGCTTGGGGGAGGCGCTCCGGCGAGCGGAGCTTGGCCCTCAAACCACCGTCCGAATGCAACAAATCTACGGAAACACCACGGGGCTGAGCCCCCACGCGGTTCGACTGCTCGAGCGTATCTATCGGCGCAAGGTCCCCCTCGATCACGTGGCCACGCCGGAGCTCGTCAAATCCCTCGCCGAGGCTTCGCACGTGACGGGCCGCCAGGTCGGCGCGCTCATCCATCGATCGGGCGAGATCGACTACGTCATCGTCGGCGACGCGACGAAGCTCATGCTCCCCGACATCGGCCGCCTGCGCGCCGCCGAGGGCCGCTTCCGCGCGCTCCGCCTCGTCCACACGCACCTCTACAACGAGCAGCTCACGCGCGACGACATCGTCGACCTCGTGCGCCTGCGCCTCGACCTCGTGGCCGCGATCCAGCTCTCGCCCGAAGGCGAGGCGAAGACGATGGATCTCGCGTACAACACGCCGCCCTCACCGGTCGCAGAAGGCGAAGATCCGCGAAATGGGTTGCCCTATCGGCGCGTGGGTCCGCTGCCCGTGGGCCGCATCGACATCCATTTCGGCGAGCTCATCAGCGCGCTCGAAGACGAGTTCGCTCGAAGGTCGCGCATCTTCACGCACGCGAAGGACGGCCGCGCGATCCTGGTGCACGTCGCGGAGAAATCGAAGCAAGGCGCGTACGCGGAGGCCGAGGACAGCCTGCGCGAGCTCGCCGAGCTCTCGCGCACCGCGGGCGTCGAGGTCGTCGACAACGTCGTGCAGCTCCGCGAGAAGATCGATCCGCGCCTCGTCGTGGGGAAGGGCAAGCTCGACGACATCGTCCTGCGAGCGGCCGAGCTCGACGCGGCGACCTTGGTCTTCGATCGCAACCTCACGCCCTCGCAGGCCTCGGCGATCTCCAAGCACGCCGACCTCAAGGTCATCGATCGGACGCAGCTCATCCTCGACATCTTCGCGCAGCGCGCCGAGTCCGCGGACGGCAAGCTCCAGGTCGAGCTCGCGCAGCTCAAGTACGCCCTGCCGCGCCTCGCGTTGAAGGACGACTCGCTCTCGCGCCTCACCGGCGGCATCGGCGGGCGTGGCCCCGGCGAGACCAAGCTCGAAATTGGGCGTCGTCGCGCCAAGGAGCGCGTCTCGTTCCTCGAAGCGCAGCTCAAGAAGCTCTCGCGTCAGCGTGAGCAGCGGCGCCGCAAGCGCGCGCGCAAGGACGTGCCGATCGTGAGCATCGTCGGCTACACGAACGCGGGCAAGAGCACGCTCCTGAACACGCTCACGGGCTCGGACACGATCGCGGAGAACAAGCTCTTCGCCACGCTCGACACGCGCTCGCGCCGGATCCGTTTTCCCGAAGAGCGCGAGGTGATCATCACCGACACCGTGGGCTTCATCCGCGAGCTGCCGAAGGACCTGTTCGCCGCGTTTCGCGCCACGTTCGAGGAGGCCGCCGACGCGGACCTCATCCTGCACGTCGTCGACGCGAGCGACCCGGCCCACGACCAGCACATCGCGACGACCGAGGAGCTGCTCGGCGAGCTCGGGCTCTCGTCGATCCCCCGGATCCTGGTCTTCAACAAGATCGACCTCGTCGAGAAGGGCGAGGCGCGGCGGCTGCTCTTCGGCAACAAGAGCGCGGTGCTCGTCTCCGCGACGAACCGCGAGACGACACGCGCGCTGCTCGCGACGATCGCCGATCGGCTGAAGGATCGGTGGGAGCAGGCGAGGACGGTGCCGGCCTACGATGTCGACGAGGACGAGGCGCAGGCGGGCGAAGGCGAAGCCGCGGACGCGGCGCCCGTCGAGCCGGAGTCGTCGCTCACGACGCTCGCCGAGCTCACGGCGGACAAGCGTTATCGGCGGACGACGCTGCGGGTTTGAAAAAAAAACACGCGGGGGGATTCGCTCCGTTTGCCGGAGCAACCCCCCGCGCGTTCGTCACGTCACGGCGCGCATTCGCCGGCCGTGCACACGTTCGAGATGCACTCGTCCGGCAAACCGCAGGGCGTGCCGGCGATCTTGAGGCAGGTCGTCGCGTCGCTGCACGCCTCGCCCGCGCCGCACGCCGGATCGGGCGTGCCCGCCGCGACCGGTGTGCACGTGCCCGCGGTGCCCGCGCCGTCGCACGCGAGGCAGAGCCCATTGCACGCGGTGTTGCAACAGACGCCGTCCGCGCAGAAGCCGCTCTGGCAAGCGTTCGCCGCAGCGCACGACGCGCCGTTCGCGACCTTCGGCGCGCACATGCCGCTGGCGTTGCAGTAATTGCCGGACGCGCAATCCGCGTCCGCGGCGCACGTCGTGGCGCACGCGTTCGCGCTGCACGCGTAGGGCGCGCAGGTGACGTTGTCGTTCGCCTGGCACGTGCCTGCGTCGTCGCAGGTATCGGGCTGGTTCGCGACGCCGTTCGCGCAGGACGCCGTGGCGTCTCCGCACGCCGTCCCGAGGGCCTCGTCCGTCACCTGCTCGCTACCTGCGGCGTCGCACGTGTGCTGCTTGCAGTCGCCCGCCACCTCGTTCGAGGACGGTGCGCCTTCCGCCTTCGGCTCTTCGCCGCAGTGCATGGTCGCGTCGCAGATCGCGACGATGCACGGGCCCGACGGCGGAGGGCAGTCGGTCGCAGGATCGACGCAGGTGCCGACGCTGCCGCCCGCACCGCCTTGGCCGCCAGCGCCGCCTTGGCCACCCGCGCCGCCCTGGCCACCTTGACCGCCTTGGCCACCAACGCCGCCCGTGCCGCCCGCGCCGCCCGATCCGCCATCACCGACCGGGATCTGGTCGCGATCGACCGAAGCGACGAGCTCGCAGCCCGCGCCCACGGAGAGGGCGACGCCCGTGCAGAACACGAGCGTTGCCCAGCTTCGAGTGCTCCGTGCGTTCATCGTGTGATCAGAACTTGAACGACACGACGCCGCCGCCGCCCGTCGGGCCGACGAAGGGCGCGACGACCGGCTTGTAGAGCTTGGTGGTGGCCGTCTGCTGCGCGGGCTTGTCGTCGCCGCCGAACAGCAGCACGGCGCCGGTCACGCCGAACGTGAGCGCCACGGCGAACGACATGTCCGCGATGAGCGCGTTGCGATCGGTCTTGTCGGCGTTGTCGACCGTCGGGTTCGCCTC
Source organism: Polyangium sorediatum (assembly GCF_029946465.1). NCBI lineage: Bacteria > Pseudomonadati > Myxococcota > Polyangiales > Polyangiaceae > Polyangium > Polyangium sorediatum. Next base: position 13,360 of record NZ_JARZHI010000077.1, on the reverse strand, counting down.
GAAGTCGCTCTTCGCGCCGAGCGCCGAAACACCGAAGATCGTGCCGACGACCGCGCCCACGCCCGCGAGGCCGAGCGTCACGTACGCCGGGACGTACGACTTCGGCGGCGGAGGCGGCGGGGGCGGCGGGGGCGGCGGAGGCGGCGGAGGCGGAGGCGGCGGCGGAGGCGGCGGGGGCGGCGGCTCCTTCTCGAGCGCGGGCGCCGGCAGCTCCTTCGCTTCGCCGAAGGCGACCTCGACCTCTTGCGGCTGCGAGGTGATGTAACCCGCGGCCGAGTAGACGAGCGTGTGCTTGCCCGGGTCGAGCTTCAGCTCGCCGGCGGGCGCGGGCTCCTTGCCGTCGACCGCGACCATGAGGCCTGCGGCCGTCTCCGGCGTCGTGGCGATCTTGACCGTCGCAGGCGTCTTCTTGAGCGCCTCGATCTTGGCCTTCGCCTCGTTGACGCGGTCCTCCCACTTCTTGGGATCGAACTTCTTCTTCTTGTCGGCAGCCTGCTCGTCGATCGCCGCGAGGAAGCCCTGGTAGGCCGCGACGGCCTCCTGCACCTTGTTGAGCTTCTCGAGCGCGACAGCGACCTTGAACTTCGCGTTGAGGCCCGGGAGCGTCTCGTCGGCGGTCTTGTACGCGTCGAACGCGGCCTGGAACTCGCCCTTCTCGAAGGCGGCGTCGCCGTCCTTCATGGCCTGGGTCGCGAGGTCCTTCTTCTGCTTGTCGGTGAGAGGCTTCGCCGGCTTCGCGGCAGCGGCCTTCTCGTCCTTCTTCGCGGGGGCGGCGGCGGCCTTCTCGTCCTTTTTCGCAGGAGCGGCGGCCTTCTCGTCCTTCTTCGCGGGCGCCGCGGGCGCGGCGGCCTTGTCTTCCTTTTTGGCCGGCGCCGCCGCAGCAGGCTTCTTGTCCGCGGCGGGGGCGGCGGGCGCGGCGGCAGGAGCCTTCGCCTGCGCGTACGCCGCCGGAGACGCCGTGAGCGCCAACAGACTCGTGAGCACTGCTGCCGTGTGCAACGACGTCAGCCGGCCCGAACTCGATCGCATATCTAAGCCCTCCTCACTCGTCTCTGCTCGACTCTCTGAGTTTCGCTGAATTAACTCGCGCTGCCTGCGCGACACAAGAGGTTTGAGCAGCGCGCGTCATTGCGCCCTCTCCGTCCCTGTCCCCTCCCGCGTGCGTCAGGGCTCCTCGCCCCGCTCGACCCACGCGGGAAAACGAAGCGCCGCGTCCAAAGCAAAACCCTTCACGGCCTCGGCCATCCGGGCCGCGCGCTCCCCCCGCGGCAGCCGGGCCCGGAGGCCTTCGAGCGCCCCGAGGAAGCGCCCGAACCGCGGATCGCCGAAGAGCGCTTCCAGGTCCTCGCGGATGCGCCGCACCACCCCCGGGCTCGTGCCGCCGGTCGCGAACGTCATCGTGAGGCCGTGGGCCCGCGCGACCGCCGGGTTCACGAACGTCGACCGTTCGGGCCTGTCGAGCGTGCACACGAGCCGCCCCTCCGCGAGCCCGCGGGCGTGAAACGGCGCCGCGCGGCTGTCCTCCGACGTGGCCACGAAGACGATCGCCTTGCCGTCGACATCGCCCACGGACGGCTCCCTCCGCTGCAACTCGATCCGCCCCTCGGCCGCAAGCGCCTCGATCGCCGGATCGATCTCCCCCGGCGTGACGACGACGACCCGCGCACCCGCGGCGAGCAGCCGCTCCACCTTGGGCACGACTTCCGCGCTCGCCCCGACCACGAGCGCCAGGCGCCCCTGCACATCGACTTCGACCGGCAAGTACCGCACGAACTCCGTTTACCACAGGTTCTCGTTGTCGATTGTTTGTCCAATGTTCGGTAAGGTTGGACAAAATCCGACTTGACATACGTGCGAAGTGTCCGTCAGTCTTTGTCCAATGTTGACGTGATGTTGCGATGTTTGTCTAGTGTTGTGCACGGGGACGATCGGCGCGTGGGCGCCGGCGAGAGCACGGAGGTCGGTCGTGGAAAAGAGCGTGACGATGCCGGCGGCGGGGATGGCAGGGACGCCCGAACGGATCCCGGGCGCCGCGTTTCGCGCTGCGGCTGCCCTTCACCTGCAACGAAACACGCACCTCTCGCGTGAAGCGATCGCGCGGGACCTGCGGGATCGACTCGCGCGGCGCGGGATCCGCTACCACCTGCGCACGCTGAAACGGCAGATCTCGGGCGCCGTCGCGACGGTGCCGCCCGAGGTCGACCGCGCGCTGCACGAGGCGATCGCCGAGGCCGGAGGCGAGGACGCGATCGTCGCGGTCGAGCGGGCCCTCGCCGAGGCCGGGCTCGCGGCCGCGTCCGCGGCCACGGCGCCCACGTACATCGCTTGCGAGCGGATGCTGCCGCTCGCCCAGCTCTGGCTCTACCTGCACCCCGAGCGATCGAAGCGCGCGCTCGCCTTTCGCCTGCGCGAGGAGCTCGAGCGGAGCGGGATCCGCCTCAACGTCGACTCGCTCCAGAGTATCCTCGCCGGCAAGCAGAGGCTCGTGCGGCGCGAGATCCAGGACGCGCTCTTCGCGCTCCTGCACGTCGACGGCGTGACGTCGTCGGCGGACGCCGAGGCGCGCATCGACGCGATGTCACGCGAGATCCTCGGCGCGCAGGAGGGCCGGGTCTTCGAGAGCGCGCGCCGGATCCACGAGCTCGCGAAGGCGTGGAAGGTCGAGCACAAGGAGCCGTCGTCACGCAGGCTCGCGCTCCTGCTCAAGGAGCGGCTCGCCGAGCGAGGGATCGTGATCGGCCTGCCGCACGTGCAGAAGCTGGTCGATGGGCGCGCGCGTCGCGTGCGGCATGCGATGTCGAGGGCGATCGAGTCGATCCTGCGCGGAGACGCGGCGCCCGCCGTGATCGAGGCGCCCGCCGCGAAGGACGCGTCGTCCACGGGCGTCGAGCTGGATCTCGCCTGGGTGAAGGCCGCGCCCATCGCCGAGCTCGCCCGCAAGCACGTGGCCGAGAACCCGGGCATGACGATGCGCAAGCTCGCGATCCGCATCTCGCGCGAGGTCGAGGCGTTCGGCTACGCCACGAGCCCGAACACGATCCAGCCGATCCTTGGAGGTCACAAGAAAAAGACGCGCGGCTTCATCTACCGCGCCATGCTCCACCTCGACGGCGCCGCGCCGACGCGCGTGCCCGAGGAGCACGTCTTCGGGGCGCCGCGCGGCGAGCGCACGACCGAGCCTCCACCCTCCTCGGATCCACCGCTGGACACCGATCCGCGCTCGCGGAGCCGCCTCGCCCCAAAAGCATCGAGCCCTGACGGGGCCGCCCGCAAGCCGCGGCCCGAGGGCCTCGGTTCGAGCCCGGCGGCGCAGTCTCCGTTCGGGGCCTACCGTGCGGCGATCCAGCGGTACCAGGCGCTCGATCGCGAGACCGAGCTCGAGCTCGCCTGGCGGTACCGGCGCGAGGGCGATCACGCGGCCGCGAACACGCTCGTGGAGAGCCACCTGCAATTCGTCGTGAAGGTGGCCGCGCAGTACCGAGGTTACGGCATGCAGCTCTCCGACCTCGTGGAGGAGGGCAACCTCGGCCTGCTCGAAGCGGTCCGACGGTTCGAGCCGTCGCGCAACCTGCGCTTCAAGACGTACGCGATCTACTGGATCCGCGCCTATATCGTGGACCACTTGCTCCGCGAATGGAGCATCGTCGGCGGCGGGACGGGTCCGCTCGTGTCGCGCACGTTTTTCCGGCTGCGGCGTGAGCGGGCCAAGCTCGAAATGCAGCTCGGCGAGGGCGACGCCTCGATCGACGCGCTGCTCGCGACCCGGTTCCAGACGACGGAGGACACGATCCGATCGATGTCGCAGCGGGTCGCGTATCGCGACACCTCGCTCGACGTGCAGGCGCGAACCGAGGGCGGGCCGACGTTGCTCGAGATGCTGCGCGATCCGTCGTCGGATCCTGAGCACCTCACGGCGAGCGCGGAGCGCGACGCGATCGTTCGCGGCGTGGTGGACCACGTGTGGAAGGCCCTCGATCCACGCGAGCGGCTCATTGTGGAGGAGCGGCTGCTCTCGGACGACGACGACGAGGTGAGCCTCGCGGATCTCGGCCGCCGCCTCGGCGTCTCGCGCGAGCGCATGCGGCAGCTCGAAGCGCGCACGAAGTCGAAGCTCCGCAGCGCGTTCGAAGCCGTCGTGCGCGAAGGCAACGAGGCCGCCGAGGGGCTGCTCGCGGCGACGCCACCCGAGCCCGAGCACGAAGCGCTCTGCGCTTGAGATCGTTTCACGTCGAAGCAATGGCCGCGCCCGGCGGCACGCCTACGGCTTCTTCTCGGGCGGCGGCGGGTTCGGCGGTGCAAACACCTGCGTCCGGAACGCGAGCTTCCGATCCGCGTCGCCGATCCGCGCGACGAAGAGACCCACGAACGATCCGAAGAGCGAGTCGCCCGGCCCGATCGCGGCGGATCCGTTTGGGCGTGTCACCCAGCGCTTGATGCGATCCTGGGTCTCCTGGCTGATCGGGTTCACCTCGACGAGCCCGGCCACGAAGTACCGGCCATTGTCGTCGAGCTGAGATCGCTCGATCAAGCGCAGCTTCCGGGCCTCGGCGCACTGGCGCAAGACGCCCTCGATGTTGACGGCGACCGTATCGACGAGCCCGCCCGGCTGCGTGATCTGCAGGCGAAAGACCTCGTCCCAAAGGTCGTAGACGACGCGGCACGTCTTCGCCGTGAGCGCGACGGGCTCGGTGCCGCCGTCGCGGAACACCCAGGCGCGGAGCACGATCACCGTGGGCAAACCGCTCGAGAGCTTCTTCTCGATCTCCGCGTCGACCACGTCGCGGAAGGGCACGCTGAGGACGGCCTGCTTGCCCTCCAGCGCGACGACTGCGTTTCTCGTCGGCAGGGCCGCCGGGGTCTTCGGCGGCTCCGCGCGCACGGTCACGGCCGGGGCGGTCAGGGCGGCGAGGGCCAGCGCGAAGAGCGCCGCCCGCCGGGTCATTTGCGTGCACCGTTGCGCGCGGCGACGAGCCCGAGCACGTTGGAAAACGCGATGGTCACGCCGCCGAGCTTCGTATCGAGGCGCAAGCCGAGGTTGCCCGTGACGTCGACCGGCAGGCGCGACCAACCCCGGTACCCCGTCGGCGGATCCGTGAACTCGCGCCGCGTCGCCACTGAATAAATGCCTGCCGACGCGAAGAGGTCCACGCCGTAGACCGACTCGCGCCCCGTGTAGAGCGGGATCCGATATTCGCCTTCGATCTTCGCGGCGAAGTCGCCGTAACGCACCTCGATGATGTCGGTGCCGAGCAAGTTCGGCGGCTGCCTCCGATCCGGCGCGAGCGCGAGCAGGCGATCGGGCAAGAGGTCGGTGAAATCTCCGACGTAGAACTGCTCGAAGAAGGGCGCGTCGCCCGCGATCGCGCCCACGTACGCGTCGAACCGCACGACGTGCCGCCACGGCAGGCGCCACCAGCGCCGCAGCGTCCCCTCGAACTTTTGAAAGCTGTAATCGGTGCCCGGGATCCCGACCGTCACGGACGCCTGCGCGTGGGTCCCGCGCGCGGTCAAAAACGGCGCGTCGCGTGTGTCGTACGTCAGCGTGCCGCGCACCGTCGAGAGCACGCTGCGGCCGGGCCGGATGGAGAAATCGACCGGCTCGCGCGAGAGCCCGCGCATGTGCGAGGCCGCGACGGGCACGGTCGCGTCGATCTGTTCGAGGTGGTAGTCGAGCGCGAAGGACGACGAGACCCCGAGATCGTGGCCGGTGCCGATCGTGGCGCCGAAGCGGCGGTAGGCGACGACCGCGTAGTCCGTCACCTCGCGCTGCGCGATGAGCGGCGCTTCGAAGAGGACGTCGCGATTGCCGAAGAAGTCGCGCGCGTCGTTGTAGAGCACGGTGATCGCGGCCGACCAGCCCGTCCCGACGAACGAGGGATCCACGAAGCTCGTGCGCAGCGCAAACTGATCCGCGGCGAGCGCGACGCCCGCGCCGAGCGTGATGCCCGTGCCCGCGAGGTTCGTCTCGGCCACCTGCACGCCGAGGAACGCCGAGAGCGGGCGCGCATTTCCGGCCGTGTCTTCATCCGCGGCGACGCCGGCCCAGAGGTTCTGCACGACGAGCGTGTTGCGCTCGACGACCTCGATGATGAGCACGGCCGCGCCACGCCGCGACCCCTTGCGCAAGCTGAGATCCACCTGCGCGAAAAAACCCGTGCCGAGGAGCCGATAACGCGTGAGCTCGAGCTCCGGATCGTCGACGTCGAGCAGATCCCCCGCGCGGAATTTCACGTACCGGAGCACCACGCGCCCCGCCGTGCGGACATTGCCGCGCAGCTCGATCCCTTCGAGCGTGTAGCGGAGGCGCGCCCGCTGCGGCGTCTCCGGAGGCGACGCGGTCGTGCTCGGAGAAGGCGGATCCGCGGCCGAGGCGAGGGCCGGGATCGCCACGACGGCGAGGGCGGAGAGCCAGACGAGCGAGCGCGCGCCGATCACGTGGTTCGTCCGCTGCCCCGCGACATCGCTCGGCGTGTGCTCACTTCACCTTGGGGATGTACTGCGGGATGACGAAGTACACGAGCTTGATCCCGTTCTTGCCGCCGAGGACCTGCCCATCGGGCGTACGGACGCGGATCAAGGCGCGCATCACGAGCAAGGTCGCGGGCTTGATCGTGTTGTTCACGGCGTGCACGCGGAAGCTCACGGGCGCGTCGCCCTGCAGGCCGAAGAACGTGCTTTCCGTGCGGCTCGCGTAGGGCAGGGGAGAGGCCGCGCTTTCGAGCGTCTCGATCTTCGTGATGAGCGTGTTCGCGTCGAACGGCGCCATCCCCTGATCGACCGGCGGGTTCTGGTACGCGAGGTCCGGCACGCCGTCGCCCGTGCAATCGACGCCGCCGTCGCACGCGTAGTTCTCGTGCGCTGTGGTCACGTCGTGCAGGCCCGCGTCTGCGAGCCGGCCGAGCAGGCGCACGACCTCCTGCGACACCGAGCCGCTGCCGACGTCCGTCTTCGGCACGAGCGGGTAGTCTTTCCCGCCGAACGCGGGGTCGTGGTAGAGGCTGCCCGTCTGCGTGGCGAGGTCCGTGAGATCGGCCCGCGCCGCGCCCGGGCTGCCCGTCGCGACGGGCACGCCGACGACCTTCGCGTTGATGTTGTTCAGCGCGGTCACGGCGTCGGCGTACGTCTTCACCGTCCCGCCGACCTTGGCCCCGTCGTACTGGTGCGTGACGTTCGGCCCGTTGTGGAACGCGGCGTCCGTGATGAGCACGAAGATCGGCAACGACTCGGGCCGGAAGCAAGGCGCGCCGATGCTGCCCATGAGCGGACAAGCGTGCTGCGGGTAGTTCCAGATCCCGCCGATCGTGAGCGCGTAGTTGTTCGGGTTCGTCGCGGCGAGCCAGAGCGCCTGCGACGTCCCCTCGGGCGCGTCCCCGCCGCCCCCCGCCGTGAGCGTGCCGAGGATTTGCTTCGTCGCGACCGGCGCCGTGTACGTCTGCCCATTGAACACCGGCGGCGCGAGGTCCCCGGCTATCGTTTGAGCACCAACCTGGAAGCGATACCGATAGAGCGCGTCTCCGTCCTGTCCGTAGGGTAGCCAGGGCACGTCGCGCACCTCGCCCACACCGATCCACGCGTCGCCGATCGCCGGGATCGGCGGGCTCGCCGCAGGATCGCCGTTCAGGATCGCCGGGATGATCTCCGTGTCGATCGACGCCTTCAGGTTGTCGATCGCGGGCTGCATCGACGCCGTCGTGTCGATCAGGAAGTAGATGTCGGCCTTCGTGACGCCGGTCGAGAACGTAAAATCCTTCGCCTGCGGGCCGCCTTGGTACGGCAGGACGAAGTAGAGCCCCGCGTCCGCTGGGACCGATCCCTTCTCCGTGGGGCTCGAGCCGGCCGCGAGCTCGACGAGATCGATCACGCCGTCGTCGTCGCAATCGACACGCACGCGGCAGCCCTTTGCGCCGTCTGCGTCGTACGTCGTCTCTTGCGTGTCCGACACGCCGTCGTTGTCGCTGTCGAGATCCCGCACGTCCGGATCGCCGTCGCCGTCCGAGTCCGCGAGCGGATCGCAGCTATCGTCACGCGTTTGTCCCGGCTCGCCGTTCAGGAGGAAGGGGTTTGCCGCTTCGTCCGCGTCGAGCACGCCGTCGCCGTCGCTGTCGTTGTCGAGCGCGTCGGGCGTGCCGTCGCCGTCCGTGTCCTGGTTCGGGGCGAGCTCGAGGAAATCGGCGATGAGGTCCTTGTCCTTGTCCGTCGGGTCGCCGCATGTCCCGCCGGAGTCGAGGAACAACGTGCCCCCCTCACCGCCCGCGCCCATGCCGGACGAGGACGACATGCCGCCGCCGTTCGCGCCTGCGCCCGAGCCGCCGGGTTTGATCCCGGAGTCGGGCGAGCAGGCCAGCGGGATCGAGGCGGCCGCCGCGAGGAACGAGAGCCCGAGGCCGAACGAGCGCAAGCGATTCTGCTTCATCGTGCACCTGTGCCAGCAGAAGGAAGGCGACGCGAAAACGCCGGCTCAGGGTATCACGTCGGCCCGCCGTTCCCTCCGTCGCCTCGCGCGGGGCTGCATCTCTTCGTGCTGGGCCTCTTCCTCGGCCGCAGCCTCGTCCGCCGCCGCGCCGGGCTCGCTCGCAAACCGCTGCCGGGAGCCACTCCGGAGCGGCTCCCGGTCCTGCGCGCCGGCCGCCGCGTCCGCCGGCGGTAGCGGCGCCGCGTCGAGCCGCACGAGATCCGCCGCGGCCACGGCGGGCTCGTCGAGGTGCGTCGTCGCCCGCACGAGCAGCCCGCGCACCTCGGCGCGCACGGCCGCGTCACGTGTCCATCCGGGACGCGCGTGCGCCACGATCGCCCGCGCGAGCAGGAGCTCGGCGCGGCCGCGCACGTCGTCCGGGATCCACGTCGCGAGCGCGGGATCCGCGGCCGCCGCGAGCGCGCGCCGCAGCGCATCGATCCGCCTCGGGCCAAACCGCGCCGCGTCCTCGGTCGCGCACGTCGCGAGCCGCGCGAGCCGCTGCGCCACGAGCCGCGCTGCGTGCCCGACGGGCTCCGCCTCACACGTGGGCAGAGGCCGCGCGCGATCGAGCGCGAGCAGCACGGCCGCGAGGCAGGCGCCGGCCACGATCACGGTGACCATCACCATCGCAACTTCGGCGTGGGATTGCGGCAACCACCCCGTCGTGATCGCGATGAACGCGGCGCTCGCGGCGAGCACGAGCCCCGTGCATCCGAGCGCGCCTTGGGTGTGCGCGATGCGTCGCGTCGGCCCTTGCCGCACGAGGCGCCCTCCGCTTGGCAAGCGCTTCATCGCGCGCGAGGCGGCTTGATGCAGCCCGACCGACAGGGGGCCGAGCTCCAGCTTCGGTGGTTCGCGGAAGGGGGATTGTGGCGTCCCCGCGCGCCGAACGCCGGTCATCGCAGACCGAGACTACCAGAGCATCGGCCTCTTCCGGAACGCGCCGCAGGACCTCGCCGCGCGTGTCAGCGAGGCCCGCCGCGCTTCGCTTTTTCCTCGTGCCCGCTCGTCCCTGCGCGCGCGGCGAGCACGCGCACCACGTCGCGCAGCGGCACGCCGCGCGACGCGAGCCCCACGAGCACGTGGTACACGAGATCCGCGGCCTCGTTCGCGACGCGCGTGTCGTCCTCGCCTTCGATCGCACGGACGAACTCGTCCGCTTCCTCGCGGATCTTCGCCCCGATCTTCGTCGGGCCTCCGTCGAGCAACGACCGCGTGTAACTCTTCTCCGCGCTCGACGTGCGCCGCGCCTCGATCTCGCGCTCCAGCACTTCGAGGAATGCAGCCGCATCCACGCCGGCCTCCGCGGCGATCCCGCGCTCGTCCACGCGGCGGAAGAAACACGCGGGTTTGCCCGTGTGGCACGTCGGCCCGACCGGATCCACGAGCAGGAGCAGCGCGTCGGCGTCGCAGTCCGCGACGATCGCCGCGACGGCGAGCGTGTTGCCGCTCGTCTCGCCCTTCTCCCAAAGCGCGCCCCGGGATCGACTGAAGAACGTCGCTCGCCCCGTCTCGATCGTCCGTTCGAGCGACGCGCGGTTCATGTACGCGAGCATGCGCACCTGACCCGTCATCCGGTCCTGAACGATCGCGGGCAAGAGCCCCGCCTCCCCCCAGGCGAGCTCCACGCTTCAGCTCTCCTCGGACGGGGGCGGCTCCGAGGTCCGTTCTTCCTCCACCGGCTTCTTCTTCGTTTTCTTCGTCGCGACGGCCTTCGGCGCCTCGTCCGACGCAGCAGCCTTCTGCGCCTTCTTCGCGGGCTTCTTCTTCACGCGCGGCGCTTCGTCCTCGTCCTCGTCCTCGTCTGCATCCGCGGCCTTCTTCTCGGCCGCTGCCGCCTCGCCGTCCTCGTCCTCGTCCTCGTCGGCGACGTTGCTCTCGGCCTTCTTCTCGGCCGCTTCGTCGTCGACGTAGGCAAGCTGCGGGATCGCCATCGCCGCTTCCGGGTGAGCGAGCGCGGCCTGGTGATACACCGAGAACGCGAACGCCGCCGCGAGGCCCGTGCTGAGCGCGACGGCCTGCGATGTCGACAGCTCGATCGTCGCCGAGGTCCCGAACGACTCGGGCCGGAGCGCGAGGAAGAGCACGACGGCCGGGACGAACGCGAGGATCTGCGACAGGCGCCGCATCGTCGGGTTCTCGACCATCTTCGAGATGCCGACCACGTAGCCGACCGCGAAGAGCGCGAGCGCGAGCGGCAGGAGGATGTGCTCGGGCAAGGACGGCGGGATCCAGCCACGCTCGTCGTCCGCGCGCAGCATCTCCAGCAAGAAGCGGCCGACGCCGTAGGCGAACGTGAAGAGCAAGAAGATTTGACCCCGAAACTTCTGGTACCGCCGCGAGACCAGGAGCAGCACGAGGAGCGAAAGGCCGACGAGCGACTCGTAGATCTGCGTCGGGTGCACCGGGAGCGACGCCGTCGCGTCGTCCTCGATGAGGTGCTTCTTCACGTGCTGGATCCAGGCCGGCGAGCCGCCGGGCACGCCGGTCGACGTCTCGATCAGCGAGGGATCCCAGCGCGGGAACGTGCCGAGCTTCTGCAGCCACGCGGGCGCCGTCTTCGCGAGCGGCTGGCCGAAATCACAGCCGAAAAGGTAGCAGCCGACGCGCGTGATCATGAGACCCGACGCGAGGCTCGGCACCGCCACGTCCGCCCATGGCAGGAGCGGGATCCCGTGACGCCGCAGGAACACCAGCGATCCGATGAACCCACCGAGGAAGCCGCCGTACGCCACGAGCCCGCCCTTGCGGACGTCGAGCATCGCGCCGAACGACTCGAACTCGTTCAGGTTCGTAACGATGTACAAGATGCGCGAGCCCACCACCGCGGCCACGGCCGTGACCACGTAGTTGTTCGCCATCAGCTCCTTCGGCAGTCCATCCCGCTCCGCGAGCCCGAGCGTCAGATACCAGCCCACGACGAGCGACAGGCCGAGCATCACGCCGTAGCTGTAGATGGGCAGCGGCCCGACGGGCACCGTGCTCGCGCGGAACACGAACGCCGCGGCGCCGAGGGCCACGGTCGCGACGGCGGCGCCGATCGCGAAGGACCTGTTCTTCGTCACGAACTGGTAGATCGCGACGATCGCCGCGATGCCCGCGAGCGCGCACAGGACCCAGAGCAGGGGTAGCGTCGTGCGCGGGAGCGGCACGCGGAACAGGATCGGATGCATAACCGCCCTTCCTTACGCTTGCCCCAAGGGCCGGGCAAGCGTCGCCGATGCGCGCGGCCCTTTTGGTGGAGCCCCACCTGCTGCTACGATGTCGGCGTGCTCAGACGAGCGACCACGATCGGCGCGTGCGCCCTGCTCTCGCTCACGCTCGTTTCGTGTGTGCCCGAGGGGCCGCCCACGGCGGACGCCGGCCCTGCGCAGCCCGCCCGTCCGGCGACCCCACGCCCCCAAACCAAGGCCCCGCCCGTTCCTCTGGTCCCGCCCGGTCCGCCCATCACGGCGCCCTTCGAGGACACCTTCGACCGCGCCGCGCTCGGCGAGGACTGGAACGCGCTCTCGCCCGGCTGGCACATCGAGAACGGCCGTCTCTGCGGCAAGAGCGCGAAGAACCGCGGCATCTGGCTCCGCCGCCGGCTCCCCGTGAACGCGCGTATCGAGTTCGACGCCTACGCCGAGAGCGCGATCGGCGACCTCAAGGTCGAACTCTGGGGCGACGGCCAGAGCGGCGCCACGACGACGTCGTACACGAACGCCACGAGTTACATCGCCATTTTTGGCGGCTGGCGGAACTCGAAGCACGTCCTCGCGCGCCTCGACGAGCACGGCGACGACCGGCTGGAGATCGACGTCGACCCGAAGAGCGACGACGAGCGCGAGCGCCCCGTCTCTGCGGGTCAGGCCTATCGGTTCCGCGTCGAGCGCGCGGACGGCAAGACGATCGTTTGGTCGATCAACGGCGTCGAGTACTTCACGCTCACCGACCCCGAGCCGCTCGCGGGCCCTGGGCACGAGCACGTCGGCTTCAACGACTGGGAAGTCCCGGTCTGCTTCGACAACCTGAAGGTCACGCCGCTCTGACCGCATGGAACACGCCGAGGTCGAACGCGCCCTGGAGGATCTCGACAGCCGACTCGAACGGCTGCGCGCGCTCTACGAGCAGTACTTCCTCGGCATCGAGAAGCTCGAGCCGCTGGTCCCGCGCAAGGAGCTCGATCGGCGCATCATGCTCCTGCGCCGCGAGCAGATCCGGAACACCGCGCTCCGCTTCAAGTTCCAGACGCTGATCCAGCGCTACAACACGTTCCAGCAGTACTGGGGCCGCGTCGCGCGCGAGATCGAGAACGGCACCTACCAGCGCGACGTGCTCCGCGCGGCCGCGCGCTTCGGCGCGAAGGACGCGCTGACGATCCTCGGCAAGAAGCAAAAAGAGAAGTACGCGAAGCTCGCCGCCGCGCAGGAAGAGCGCCGCGCCCGCATCCGCAAGGAGGCGCTCACGATCGACGAGGAGATGCTCGGCGACGAGGATCTCCTGGCCGACGAGGTCGAGGATTTCGCGGACGAAGAGCTCGCCGACGACGCGCTCGAGTTCACGACCGCAGAGCCGCCGCCGGCGAAGGCCGCGCCGCCGCCGCCCCCGAAGCCCGCCGCGCCGCCGCCTCCGCCCGCGGCCCCGAAACCGGCTGCGCCGCCGCCTCCGCCGACTTCGAACCCGGGACGAATCTCCGCGCTGCCTCCGCCGCCGCCCGCGATCGGAAAGGCGCCACCACCACCGCCTGCGCCGGGCAAACCCGCTGCGCCACCACCGCCGCCCGCGCCGGGCAAACCTGCTGCACCGCTGCCGCCGCCCGCGGGCAAACCTGCTGCGCCGCCGCCGCCTCCCGCGGGCAAATCCGCCGCGCCGCCTGCGCCTCCGCTCGCCGCGAAGGCCCCGCCGCCTCCGCGCCCGCCGCTC
>NZ_JARZHI010000076.1:0-51073 GCF_029946465.1 Polyangium sorediatum | reverse complement strand
CGCGCCCTCGTGGAAGCGTGAGGCGTCGCGCCGGGGCGCTGCCCCGGTCCCCGCGGGGGGCTGTCCGCCCCCTCGACCCCGGACCAGCGAGGCGCTGGACCCAGGGTTGAAAAACTGCGCTCCGCGCAGTTTTTCAAACAGGCCGACGAAGAAGCCGGGTTGCCAGCCGAACCCGCAGCGCGGCTGTCTTGGTGGGCAGGGTCGCGGCTGGTCTTGCCCCGGGCCTGTTCGAGGAACTGCGCATCGCGCAGTTCCTCGAGCTTGGGTCCAGCCCCTGGCTGGTCCGGGGTGGAGGGGGCGGACAGCCCCCTCCTGGGGCCTGGGGCAAAGCCCCAGCGCGACGTCGCCGAATGCCGTCCCGGGCATTGCAGCATCGCTCGCGCGGCCGTGACCTTCGCCCCTTCCGTACCGCTCCACCTCGCACTACCCTTCCCACGCCCGTATGGCTGAGCCCGATCGTGCGTCCGCTCCGGTCGTCCGCATGGAGCGCATCTCCAAGCGGTTTGGCCGGGCGACCGTCCTCGACGGGGTCTCGCTCGATCTCCACGCTGGCGAGGTCCATGCGCTCCTCGGGGAGAATGGCGCGGGCAAGAGCACCCTGCTCAAGATCCTCGCCGGCGTGTACGCGGATCACGGCGGCTCGATTCTCCTCGATGGCAAGCTGGTCCGTCCTCGCTCCCCGGCGCATGCGGGCGCGCTCGGGATCGCTGTCATTCATCAGGAGCTCTCGCTCCTGCCGGCGCTCTCGATTGCGGAGAACCTCTTCGTCGAGCGACCTCTTGGTTGGTTTGGCTTCATCGATCGCCGGCGAGAGCGCGCCCGCGCCGCGCGGATCCTCGCCGAGGTCGGGCTTGATCTCGATCCCGACTTGCTCGTCGAGCGCCTCTCGCTCCCCGAGCGACAGCTCGTCGAAATCGCGCGGGCCCTCGGCCGCGGCGCGCGTGTGCTCATCATGGACGAGCCCACGAGCGCGCTCGCGGGGCCTGCGATCGATCGGCTCTTCGAGCTCATCGCCGGCCTCCGGGCGCGTGGCGTCGCCCTCGTGTATGTCTCGCACCGCATGGAGGAGATCGAGCGGATCGCCGATCGCCTCACGGTCCTGCGCGACGGCCGCGTCGTTGGCTCTGCGCGCGTGGGCGAGATCCCGCTCGATCAGGTCGTCACTTGGATGCTCGGCCCGCGGCATGCGCCGGCCGACGTTTTGCCGGTCTCGCCCTCGGCGCGGGACGAGCGGCTCGCGGTCGAGGATTTTTCCGTGGATTCGGTCGACGGCGAACGGCGCCTCGTCGATCGGGCTTCGTTCGTGGTGTCCGCGGGCGAGATCGTCGGCCTCTTCGGCCTCTCGGGCGCGGGCGCGAGTGAACTCTTGCTCGGGCTCTCCGGGGCGCTCGGCGCGCGCGCGCGGGCCAGAGCCGTGCGAATCTCGTCCGTGCCTGTTCGAATTGGATCGCCGCGCGAGGCGAGGGCGCTCGGCGTCGCGTTCGTCCCCGCGGACCGGACCACCATGGGCCTCGTGCCTGGCATGACGGCCGAGCACAATGGGACCCTCGTCGTGCTCCCGGCGCTCTCGCCGCTCGGATGGTTGCGCCCTGCGCGCGAGCGCCGCGCGGCCCTCGCCATGGCGGCGGACGTCGGCCTTCGGCCCGAGGCCCTCGCCATGGATGCCGCCACGCTCTCGGGCGGCAACCAGCAAAAGGTCGTCCTCGGGAAATGGCTGCTCGAAGCGCCCCGCGTCCTTCTTTGCGACGAACCCACGCGGGGCGTCGATATCGGCGCCAAGGCCGAGATCCACGCGAAGATCCGCGCCCTCGCTGCTGCGGGCGCGGCCGTCCTCGTGGCGGGCTCGGACGCGCGGGAGATCGCCGCGCTCGCGGACCACGTCCTCGTGCTCCGACGCGGCCGGATCGCGGCCGACGTCGCGCGCGCCGAAGCGACCCCGGACGCCCTGCTCGCCCTCGCCATGGGCCACGACGAGGCCCGCGCATGAGCGAAACCCCCCAACACCTCGAAACGCCCGCCCCGCGTTCCCCCGGAAAACCCGCCGCGTGGCACCACGCTCCCCTCGCGCGTGCCCTGGTTTCCCTCGCGCTCGTCCTCGCCCTCGGCGTGATCTTCCCCGCCGAAGGCGCCTTCTTCCGCCTCGGCACGCACCAGGGCGCGCTCCGGCAGGCCTCCGTCGTCGGGATCCTCGCTTGTGGCCTGCTCCCCGTGATCCTCGCGGGCGGGATCGATCTCTCCGTCGGCAGCGTCCTCGGCCTCTCGGCCGTCGTCGCCGCGAAACTCAGCATTCACGCGGGCGAGCCGGCCTGGCTCTCCGTGCTCCTCGTGCTCGGGATGGGCGCCGCGTGCGGGGCGGCTTCGGGCTCGGTCGTCGCGTTTGCCCGCGTGCAGCCTTTCGTCGCGACGCTCGCGATGATGGTCTTTGCCCGTGGCCTCGCAAAAACGACGAGCGGAGGCACGAAAGTCGCGACGGCCGTCCCCGGGCCGGACGGCGTCCTCCGTTATGTCCAGGTCCCGCCGCTCTTTCGCGCGCTCGACGCCCAGGTCTTCGGCGGCAACGTCGCCGCCGTCACGCTCGTCTTCCTCGCCATTGCCGCGATCGTGGGCGTCGTATGCGCCCGCCACCGGCTCGGCCGGTATCTTTATGCCGTCGGGGGAAACGAGGAGGCCGCGCGTTTGTCCGGGGTCCCCGTGCGCGCCACGAAGATCCTCGCCTACGCGATCTCCGGCGTCTGCGCGGCCGCCGCGGGCATTTGCCAGGCCGCGCAGGAGCAGCAGGGTGACCCCGAGGCCGGCGTCACCTACGAGCTCACGGCGATCGCGATGGTCGTCATCGGCGGCACGAGCCTCAAGGGCGGCCGCGGGGGGATGGGGCTCACGCTGCTCGGCGTGCTGACCATTGGGTACCTCGACAAGATCCTCAGCATCAATGCCGTGCCGGAGGCGAGCCGGCTCATGCTCACGGGCGCCATCGTGATCGTCGCGGCGGTGGCCCAGAAAAACGCTTGAGGGGCGCGCGGAGGGCCGCCCGGAGGTCACAAGGAAATGTCGTTGGATGGGCCTTTCTTCACACGTCGCACGGTTCTCCTCACGCCCCTCGTCCTCGCCGCGGGCTGCGCGCGCGAGCCCAAGGGATCCAAAAAGGCCCGGTTCGTGATCGGGATGTCGCAATGCAACCTCGGCGAGCCCTGGCGCGTGCAGATGAACGCCGATATCGCCGCCGCGGCCAAGGAGCACCCCGACATCGAGGTGATCTTCAAGGACGCGCAAAACGACACGCTCAAGCAGCGGGCGCACGTGGAGGAGCTCGTCGCGGCGAAGGTCGACGTGCTCTTCGTGAGCCCCAAGGAGGCCCAGCCGCTCACCGAGCCGATCGGCAAAGCGTTTGATGCGGGCCTGCCTGTCATCGTGCTCGATCGGGCCGTGCTCGGGGAGCGGTACACGACGTTCATCGGCGCGGACAACAAGAAGATTGGCCGCGCGGCCGGCGAATGGATCAAAAAGGTCCTCGGCGGCAAGGGCAAGGTCGTCGAGCTGAAGGGGCTCATGACGTCGACGCCGGGGCAGGACCGGAGCGCGGGGTTCCGCGAGGCGATCGCCGGGTCCGAGATCGAGATCGCGTTCGAGGCCGACATGAAATGGCTCGAACCCGAGGCGCGCAAGGAGATGGATTCGGCGCTCGCGCGGCTGCCGAAGATCGACCTCGTCTATGCGCACAACGATCCGGGCGCGCACGGCGCCTACCTCGCGGCGCGGGCGGCGGGCCGCGAGAAGGAGATGAAGTTCGTGGGGATCGACGCGTTGCCCCACGAGGGCGTGAGCTACGTGGAGCAGGGGATCCTGGACGCGACGTTCCAGTATCCGACGGGCGGGCGCGAGGCGGTGGAGACGGCGTTGCGGATCTTGAAGGGGGAGTCCGTGCCGAAGACGATCACGCTCGGATCACGCCGGTTCACGAAGGACGACGTGAAGAAGGGCGGCGAGCGTATCGAGTGACGCCGCGGGGGGCGGGGGTGGGGCGCGGGGATCACGCGTGCCTTCACATGCTCGCCGGGCTCGTCGGCAACGGCTGGGGCTCCGTCGACGGGCTCGTTCCGGTTGCCGGCAACGGCTGGGGCTTTGTCGACAGGGTCGCCGTGGATGCCGGCAACGGCTGGGGCTTTGTCTGCATGGTCGCCGTGGTTGCCGGCAACGGCTGGGGCTTTGTCGACAGGGTCGTCGTGGTTGCCGGCAACGGCTGGGGGCTTTGTCGACGGGGTCGCCGTGGATGCCGGCAACGGCTGGGTCTTTGTCGACAGGGTCGCCGTGGTTGCGGCAACGGCAGGGGTCTTTGTCGACAGGGTCGCCGGGCTTGCCGGCAACGGCTGGGGTCTTTGTCGACAGGGTCGCCGCGCTTGTCGGCAACGACTGGGGTCTTTGTCGACAGGGTCGCCGTGGTTGCCGGCAACGGTCGGGGTCTTTGTCGACGTGCTCGCCGCGCTTGCCGGCAACGGCTGGGTGCCGGGCATTCGAGTGTGACGCCCGCGGGACACTGTCACGCCCGCATGACGGACTTCTGTCACGCCCGCATGACGGGCGTCTGAAACGCGTTCACCTCATGAGGCGCGCGTTTTCGTCGCCTCGGCAAAATCGCCAGAGCGCCCCCTCCTCGGCGGGTGCGGCACGGGGCGTGCTTCATCACGAGAAAGGCAGCGCGGCGGCGAGGTTCGCCTCACCAAGAAACAACGCTTTTTGCTGCCCCGGAGGTTACGCCATGTCCATCTACGCTCACGCTCGCAGAATCGTCCTCGCAACGCTCGCGCTTGGCGCCATTGGGTTCGCTGTGGTGCCATTGAATGCTCAGCCGCTCCCCTTTACCTCCTGCTGCTACACAAATGAGGCGGGCGGATTGACCTGCCGGCCGAAGGGCACGAACGAGACGGACTCGTGCATCGGCGAAGCCTACCCCATCAAGGCCAATTGCGATTCTTGGGGAACCTGCACGAAGCTGTAGGCTCCAGACCGAGATCTTCCAATCGTCACGGACGAGAGAGCGCCCGCGCCGTGTCCTCGACCGTGTTCGTCTCCTCTCCGACCGTGAGCGCCCGTTCGTCGAGCGACCAGGGCCCCTCCAGCGGGATTCGCCCATAGCGGCCTGTCCGGGGCTCGGCGACGAGGAGCTCCCACATGCCATCGTCGACGTGGCGATCGGCCGCGACCAGGTCGCCCGCGCAGGCGACCCGGCCGAGGCTGGGTTGCCGGAGCTTGGTCACGCCGGTGGAGACAAAAACCCAGCTCGAAGCGCCTCTGTCCGTGTCGTGGACGATCACCCCATGATCGGTCGTGTACACCGCGCGCGGGCCGCACCGCGCGACCTGCTTCAACCCATGATGGTTATGGGCATGGTATGCGAGCAGCGCATAAGGCGCGGCCTGCGGGAGGTCCTCGGTCGGCTTCAAGGAGGATGCGAGGGAGCGATACGCGGGATCCGAGAGCACGACGACCTGGCTCGGGGGCAACGCCGGAGGGCCGGGAGACCAGACCGGCGTGTACTTGCCGGTCTGGGCGAAGGGCGGGCGGGCCGGACCGGGCACGCGGAGGTGGTGGTCGAGCAGCCGATGGAAAGAGCCGTCGATCGTCCCGCCGCCCGAAGCGCCGAGCTGCCGCAGATGCGCGCGACCGTAGAGCAGGTCGATGACCCCCTCGACCAGGCGGGGGCGAGCGCCGATCGCCGGCGGCAGCGCCGTCAATGCCAGGAAATGGCCGAACGACGAGCTCGTGTCGATCGTGGACGCCGGTCCACCGCAGGGAGACTCGATCTTCAGGACAACGCCCCCGGAGCCGCTGCCACCTTGATCCTGCGCTTCCCAGCAGTCCTCGGCGCCGTCGCCGTCGAGATCGGCCCGTCCGCTGGAAGAAGGCTCATCGGCGGCGAGCTTGCCGGAGAAGAGCGTCGCCGGGCTTGGTGAAACAGCCGGGGTCGCGCGGAGAGCGGGAAGCGCGGGCGGACCGTCGCGGGGGGGCTCCCGGCAAGCCGCTGCGCAGAGGACCAGCGCGGGGAGGATGGACGCTTCGAGGCTCTTTTGGGCTCGGCTCATGAAGTCTCTGGCCCGGTCGCCGCGTGTGATCGAGGCGGGAGTGAGGGCGCCTAAGGTGACAAGGGGGGCGGCCGCTGTCCAGAGCCCCGCGCCCCCAACGCTTGCTTTGGTGATCTTTTACAATATGGCTGGCGCCATTCCGGCGAAAGCGCGACGCAAGGCATGGGCGTGGCTTCTGCGGCATGGGTTCGCCCTCCGAATTTCGACCCTCACGAGTGCAGGATTTCCGTTGCGGTGGTACATGCTCCGCGTGGCCATCTCAAAAGAGAAAATGCAGAGCTGGGCGATGCGGATGATCGAAGAGGCTCGCCCGCCGTCGCGGACGATGACTGCTGTGGATGACCTGCTCGCGTTACGTAGCTTCTTCCAAGGGGACCGGACGATCTTGTTCGGCATGAAGACGACGCCCGACGCGTTCGAAGATCCGAGCGCGCTCGTCGAGGAGGCGCTCGACGTGCTTCGTGAATGGTTCGATCACTTCGGCGAGATCGGCGATGCGGAAGAGCAGGCACGGCTCTACCACCGACTCCAGTACCTGATCGACATCCCCGAGCCCGAGCTCGTACGCCAGGAACGCGCGGCCAACGAGGCGCGTGAATCCGCGAAGCGCGACGCATTGAGCGTCCTGCCACGACCGCTCGACGCGGTCGCCGCGGTCTCTCCGTCCCTCGCGGCCGCGCTGCAAAACCCCCAGGGCGAACGTGCCGAGGACTTTTTCGCCGAATACGGGGAAGCGCTGACGCCCAAGGGCAAGACGTCGCTCGACATGTCGAACTTCGATTGGCTGGGCGCCGACCCCGACTGGGACGAGCTTGTCGGCTCCCGATTCGACGCGCCGTTTTTCCCCATCGCCGGAGCGGATGGCGACTACGTCGGCGTGCTCGTCTTCTTCGAGGCTCCGGACGACGCCGCCGTCGTCCTCTACTATTCGCACGAAGAAGGCTTCTTCTTCATGGCCGAGAGCCTTCAGCACTGGAATGCAATGTGCGACGCGGCCTCGGCCGGCGGTCGTGGCGTGAAGAAGCAGGTCGACCGCGCCCGCGGCCGCGGACCACGTTGGAAGATCGACGGCGCTCTTCCGCCGAACGCCTATGGCGATGCGTTCGCGCGGGCGGAGGTGATCCTCGAACGCCTCCGCGGCGACGGCTGAGGCGCGAACGCTCACGTCTCCAGGAAGCTGGTCACGCTCGCCTGACGCCGCAGGCCGGATTTAGCCGCGCGGCGCCGTCACGAGCTTCGTGCCACAGAACGGGCAGAACGCGATCGCGGGGCCATACGTCCGCTGATATCCCCCCATGCCGGACGAGCCCTGCTCGAGATCGGCGAGCCAGAAGCCTTGTGCATCTTCGCGCACGAATCTGTAGTTACGTGCGTCGACAAAGGCGTTGCACGAGCATCCCGTCACATTCTTCGTCATCGTCTCACCTCTCAATCGGGCCATACCACGACGAGGACGCCTTCGTCGACGGCGGTTTGAATGGCCCGCGCTGGCGCCGCGAGCACGCACCCGTCTTGCGAGCCGGTCGGGAGCTCGACGAAGCGGTCGTCCGACCCGCGCGCCTCGCACAGCGTGTTCAGGAGCGCCAGCGCCGGCTCCACCGTGATCCAATCCGTGGTGTTGCCGGCGACGATCTCGTAGGTGCAATCCGGCAAGAACGCGCGCAGCCTGTACGCGTCGCGCAATTGATCGGGGTCGTTCACCGGCCGATACGCGTCCTCGTCCTCGTCCTCGTCCTCGTCCTCGTCGTCATCGAAGAACTCATGGTGCGGCACCTCCTCGAAGAGGACGTCGTCGAGCACCGGCGACACGAGCCGCGCCAGGCGAGCGAGCACGTCGTCGTAGTGATTCGGGTACGCGTCGGTCTCCTTCGCGAAGAGGGCCGTACGCGACCCGAGGACGTTTTCGATCGTGAGCGCAACAGGCCCCCCGTCGGTGAGCTCGGAGAGAAGCCCCACGTCGTGCGCGTAGCGCGCAAGCGCGCCGGGCTCCGGAAACTTCACGAGCGGCGCGACCCGCGGGGCCATCCCGGGGTCCTCCACCATCTCGGCGATGGCGACCGCGTACGCGCGATCGAGCTCCGTGAGCTGTTCGAGCGCGTGAAAGCGGACATCGTATTGCTCGGTCTCGTCCGTGACCACGACCGTGAGAGCGGCGAGCACGTCCCCGCGAAGCTCGGGGTGAGCCGCGAGCACCTCACGCGCGCCATCCCTCAGCTCGCGCACCGCGAGGAACGGATTCGCGAGCAGCGCGCGCCGCGCCTCGTCGGGCTCCGGCTCGTCGGGCTCGGTGCGTGCGCCTTGCCTCGCACGGCGCATCGCAGCATACGTCTCTCGTGCTTCGTCGTCGACGACGTCCGACGCGAAGAGTGCATCGAGCGTGGGTGAAGCGCTTTGCGGACCGAAGGCGATCGTTCGCGCCAGCGCCGCGCGCGCCGCGCGCGAAATGGATTCGTCGGCGAGGCAGCTCTGTAGCCAAGAGACGACCTTCGGCCCGATCGAATCGTCGCAAAGCAAAGCGCGCACGCGATGCCCGTAGGCCGTGCCGGCATCGTGGCCTTCCGCTGCAGGTGCATGCGAGAGGGCGCGCGTCACGTCATCGAGGACCGCCACGTCCCCCCGACGCAGACGAAACGCGATGAGCCCCAGCGGCGCGTGCTGCGACGCGTAGTGATCGAGCGCGGGGCCCACGCTAGGCAGCGGGAGATCGAGACGCGGCGAGCGGCCGGGGATGGGCGAAACGTCCGCATACACGAAGGGTTCGCCGTCGATGCACGCGAGCGGCGTGCGTGGCGTCTCGTCGGTTGTTTCCATCGGTCCTCTCGTCGACGCGCTCACGAACGGCTCGTTCCGCGCCCCAGGCGCGGGCGGTTCATTTCGCACGAAACTACGGTGCCGGCTCCGCGCTTGGCGCGGGTCGCGAGGCGGCGGAGCTTCCATGCGGGGATGGTTGCCATCGAGGGGATCCTTTTCAGGAAGGTGCGGCCCGCAGGAAAGCCGGAGGGATGGGGGAAGGTCAAGGTGGTTTTGCAGGCGGAGGGAGCGAGGGCGGGAGAGGGAGCGGCGGCGGACGTTGTGAATCCGCTTCAAATGTGAGAGGGTGCGCGATCAAAACCATCGCCGCGTACATGAAAGTTCAACGAGGACCTGCACAAGGCGGGCGTCTTGCTCACGGCCGAGGGCTGACTCCGGCGGGGCAGGGGGCCTGCTTCGCCCCGAGGATGCTTGCCATTGATAAGGTCGCCGGCCGCGTCTACGCGTCGAGCTTCGCCATCTTCAACATGATCAAGGAGTCCGTATGAATCGAGCTTCCCCGCTTGCTCTGGTGTGCTTCGGTTTTCTCGCCAATTCACTCGGTTGTGAGCTCATCGCCGCGGTCGATCGGAGCCAGATCGAGAACTCGGGTGGCGCCGGCGGAGCGACGAGCGCCTCGTCCTCCAGCAGCAGCGGCACCGGCGGCATCGGCGGCACCGGCGGCACCGGCGGCGAAGGAGGCGAAGGAGGCGAGGGTGGCAGCGGCGGCAGCGGCGGAAGCGGCGGAAGCGGCGGCAGCGGCGGAAGCGGCGGAAGCGGCGGCAGCGGCGGCAGCGGCGGCAGCGGCGGCGGCAGCGTGGAGTGCAGGGTCCCGGCCGACTGCCCCGGCATGGACGACGCCTGCCAGACCCGCACCTGCGCGCAGGGAAAGTGCGGCCTCGACTTCGCCCCGGCCGACACCGCGCTGCCCGCGCAGACTGCAGGGGACTGCAAGAAAGCCGTGTGCGACGGCAACGGCGCCACCATCGCCCAGAACGACGACACCGACCTGCCCGACGACAGCAAGCCCTGCACCGACGACGTCTGCACGGCCGGCGTCCCCTCCAACCCGAACAAGGCCCAGGGCACAACGTGTGGGGCTGGCCTCGTCTGCGACGCGAACGGCGCCTGCATCGGCTGCAACACCGCGGCCGATTGTCCCGGCACGGACGACGAGTGCAAGGTGCGCACGTGCACCGCAGGCATGTGCGGTGCGGCGTTCACCGAGGCGAACATCCCGGTGGCAGCACAGACCGCGGGCGACTGCGTGACGGCGGTGTGTGATGGCAGCGGCAACATCGTCGCCACCCCCACCAATACCGATCTCCCGCCCGACGACAACAACGCCTGCACCGACGAGGTCTGCACGGCCGGCGTGCCGAGCTACCCGAACAAGGCCGACAACACGGCCTGCGACGACGGCAATGCGTGCACCGTGGCGGATACCTGCCAGGCCGGCGCCTGCACGAGCGGAGCCCCGATGGTGTGCACCGCGCTCGATCAATGCCATGCGGCCGGCACCTGCGACACGAGCACGGGGATGTGCTCGAACCCCGTGCAGGCCGACGGCTTCGCGTGCAGCGACGGCGACGGCTGCACCACGGGCGATACCTGCCAGAACGCTGTTTGCACCGCGGGCCCCCCCCTCGTCTGCGGCACGGGCATGAACTGCGTCAGCGGAGCGTGCGTCTACCCGGCCTGCACCGGGACGAACCAGTTCACCGGGTCGACCTTGCCCGCTGGCACGTCTCCCCGATCGATCGCGGCGCTCGATCTGAATGGCGACGGCAAGACCGACCTCGCCACCTCGAACTTCGGCACGAACAGCGCGAGCGTGTTCCTTGGCAACGGCGACGGCACCTTCGCCGCCATGGTCGACTACCCCGTAGGCACGCAGCCCAGCAGCGTCACGCTGATGGACCTGAACGGCGACGCCATGCCCGACATCGTCGTCACGAATGTAGGAAGCGACAACGTGAGCGTGCTGCTCAATGCGGGGAACGGCACCTTCGCCGCCAAGGTCGACTACGTGGCGGGCACGGATCCCATCTCTTCCGCGGCGATGGACCTGAATGGCGACGGCAAGCCCGATCTCGCTGTTTCGAACCTCAACAGCGCCACCGTGAGCGTGCTTCTTGGCAATGGCGACGGCACCTTCGCCGCCAAGACCGACTTCCCCGTGAGCGGGGGCCCCGGCCTTATGGTGGCGATGGACCTGAATGGCGACGCCATGCCCGACCTCGCCATCCCGACCCAGGCGAACGGGGGGGGCGTCAACGTCCTGCTCAACACGGGGAACGGCACCTTCGCCGCCAATGTCAACTACCCCACGGGCGCAGCGGCCCTCTCGGTCGCAGCGCTGGACCTGAACGGCGACAGCAACCCCGACCTCGCTGTTGCAAACGCGAGCGCGAACACGGTGAGCGTGCTTCTCAACAACGGCGACGGCACCTTCGCCGCCAAGGTCGACTATTCCGCGGGTGCAGGACCGACCGGCGTCGTGGCGCGGGATTTCAATGGCGACAACAAGCCCGACCTCGTCGCCACGAGCGCTTCCACCTCCACCGTGGGCCTATTTCTTGGCAACGGCGACGGCACCTTCGCCGCCAGGGTCAACTACCCCACGGGCGCTCTCCCCTACAGCGTCGTGGCGTCCCATCTGAACGGCGACAGCATGCCCGACCTCGCTACAGCGAACGCGAACGGCAACTCCGTGAGCGTGTTGCTCACGACGTGCACCCCGTAGGACGGTCGGCTCCATCTCCCGCGTTGCGTCGTCGGCATTGAACCGCAGACGCTCGACCGCATGGATCACGTCATCGCCACGCTCGTGCGCCGCGGGAAGGGTTGGGCGTGAAGGGGGGGGCGGGCCGTCCTTCGTGGGCGGCCCGCGCCAAAGGCCTATCGTCGTGTGAGGTGGTGGAGCGTGGCGATGACGTGATCGCGCGTGTCGTCGAGCTCGGGATTGACTCGGTCGATGGAGCCTCGAGCATCATCCCCGAAGTTCGTCGTGGATCACGCAAGCGGCATGAGCATCCAGCCGAAGGAACCGTGGAGGAGGTCGAGCAGGGGCTCCTGCTCGCTCCGAGACACGCGTCGGCGCCGCAGCCTGGCGGCATCGGGCGCGCCGCCGGATTGGGGGGCTGTTCCGAAAAACGGGTTAACGAAATCGACTGAACAGCAAGCATCATCGTCGCCGGTTCGAGTCCTCCGCGATCACCTCCATGCGGCGCATCATCTCCATGTCTTCATGTTCGAGAATGTGGCAGTGCCACACGAATTCCCCGGTGTAGCGGCCGAATCGGACAGCGAAGCGGGTAACCTCGCCTGGATTGGCCCGAACGGTATCCTTCATGCCGCGCTCGTTCTCGGCCGCCGGGACGGCCGGTCCGGTAAAGACCAGCTCACCTGCCGACCGGAATCGCTCGACGTCGAAGGGCTGGCGGTCGAGGATGAGGAATCGAACGAGGTGAAGGTGAATCGGGTGGGTGTCCACGGTCGTGTTGATCAACCGCCAGATCTCGACCGTTCCCAACCGCGGCTTTTCGGTGGTGGCGTCACCCCAATGAAGCGGGTGACCCTCCCGCGGTCCGGTCGGGATCGGAGTCGGATCCCATTGCTCGAACGAACGCAAGTGTTTGGTATACCAGCGCAGGCACGCGTAGAGGGCTTCACTGAGATATTTTGCAGGCCTTGGCATGCGTGCGGATGGCAGTGCTCACTTAAATGACATTTTTCTGGCCGAGTGCTCGCTTGACGTTGAACGCGCGCAACGACATGAGATCGCCCGGACGGCGTGTCGGGCGCGTGGTGGCTCATGCCCCCGTATCATTGCCGCGGATTCTCATTTCGTGTGGCAGGAGGGAGGACGATGACGACACGGTGTGCTCGAGCGGGGGCCCTCGCCTGGATGGGCAGCGTGCTGATCGGGATCGGCATCTTGCTCTCCATTCTCCAGTGGGCCTTGACGGCCTACCTGGTGCTCCACGGACGCGGAGGCGAAATCGAAAGCGGTGTCCTTCCTCGAACGCTCGACGTGAATGCCCCAATCGGCGGGGGCAAGTGCATCACGATCAGCTACTCAGGCCTGGTCCTCGCGGCCCTCGGCACCATTCATCATGTCGCGGCCGAGTGCCTGTGGACGCGATGGGGATCGCGCGCCGTGCGGCGTGTATCGAAAGCACGGCGCTGCTCGTAGGCCAATGGCGTCGAGCGCGAGGTCCCGTTATGATTGTCGCCGTCAGCCCTCGAGCGAGCTCCTGCTGTCCCCGCGCCGAAGAGGCCGGCTGCGGCAATTGCAAGAACTTCACTGCGTTCCGCAGACGCTCGCCCATGGCTCGCCTTGGTCCAGTAAGTGCATATACGATATGCGCCAGGATGAACAGCGGCAGGACCTAGGGAGGGAAGCCATGCAAGCCATGCGCGGGCGGTGATCACGTGCGCAAGCACGTCCAGTCGCAGTGGCAGTTGGCTCTCCTCGGGCTCGCCCTCGTTGGCTTGGCTGCAGGTAGCATTCTGCACCTCGCAAGGGTCGGCGATGCGGACCGGTGGGTATGGGCTGGTGTCACCGGTATCGTTCTCCTCTGGACGTTTTCCTCTGTCGTGAGGGGATTGCTCCGAGGAGAAACGGGAGTCGATCTCATCGCCGTCTTGGCGATGGCAGGCGCACTCGTCCTCGGCGAATACCTCGCGGGCGCCATCATCGCGGTCATGCTCACAGGCGGCGCTGCACTCGAGCGGTTTGCTGTCGCCCGAGCACGACGCGAGCTGAGCGCCCTGCTCGAGCGCGCTCCGCATACAGCACATCGCCGAGCGGGGGTCGACATCGTCGATGTCGACATCGACGATGTCGTGCTCGGCGACGTCCTCGTCGTCAAGCCGGGTGAGGTTGTTCCGGCGGACGGCATCGTCAGCTTGGGACCCGCGATTCTCGACGAGTCGGCGCTGACCGGTGAATCCAAACCCGTGCAGATCGACACCGGGTCCCCTGTACGCAGCGGCGGCACGAACGCGGGCAGCCCGTTCGAGCTGCGCGTGACTGCGCCCACGGCCCAAAGTACCTATGCCGGCATCATTCGCCTGGTCAGGGCAGCGGAGGAATCAAAGGCGCCGTTCGTGCGACTCGCGGATCGATACGCGCTCGCCTTCCTGGGTCTTACCGTTACGCTCGCGGCGCTTGCGTGGATCGCCGGGGAAAGCCCGATCCGCGCACTCACCGTGCTCGTTGTCGCAACGCCGTGCCCACTCATCCTGGCCGCGCCGGCAGCCATCATCGCCGGCGTGTCGCGCGCGGCGAGGCACGGCATCATCGTCAAAGGCGGCGGTCCGCTCGAGACGCTCGCACGTGCCACGGTGCTGCTGCTGGACAAGACCGGGACCGTGACCTCGGCGCGTCCGCAGGTCGTGGCGGTAGAAACCTTCGGAGCCATCTCCTCCGATGATGTCGTCAGGTACGCCGCGTCCATCGAGCAGGTCTCGGTCCATCCATACGCGCCCGCGATTCTTGCGGAGGCGCGGAGCCGGAGCGTCGAGCTGAGCTTCCCCGTCGACGTGCGCGAGCAGATGGGCACGGGAATCGGAGGAAACGTGGACGGCCGACGCGTGGCCGTGGGACAGCTCGGTTTCGTGGCTCCGAGTGCACCGCGCACGCCGGAGCTTCGGTCGATCGAACTACGTACCGCGGTTGAGGGCTCGTCGAGCGTATACGTTTCGATCGACGGCTCGCTCGCAGGCGTGCTGCTCCTCCAGGACCCGATCCGGCCGGAAGCGCCGCGTGCCCTCCGCGCGCTTCGCGCCGCTGGCATTCGGCGCATTCACATGGTGACGGGGGATCATCCCGACGTCGCGGAGCTCGTCGGCGACGCCCTCGGCGTGGACCGCGTCTTTGCGGAGCGAGCGCCGGAGGAGAAGGTCGAGGTCATCAAGCTGGTACGCGCCGAGGGCCTCACGGTGATGGTTGGCGACGGCATCAACGACGCCCCGGCGCTCGCGCTCGCCGACATTGGAGTGGCGATGGGAGCGCGCGGCGCCACGGCCGCCTCCGAAGCAGCGGACGTCGTCCTCACAGCGGACCGGCTCGAAGGGCTTCTCCTCACGACGCGGATCGCGCAGCGTACTCGGCGCATCGCGCTGGAAAGCGTCTTCGTGGGGATGGGGCTCTCGCTCGTCGCGATGGTGTTCGCCGCCGCGGGATGCATCACGCCGGTCGCCGGAGCCGTACTCCAGGAGGGCATCGACGTCCTGGTGATTTTGAATGCGCTTCGCGCGCTTGGCGACGGTGGCCCGCTCATCATGTCAAGGCGCGGTGACGTCAAGGGCCTCGCGCAGGGGCTTGCCTCGGCGCACCGCTCGCTGCGTCCACACGTCGGCGATCTCGCCGCGCTGGCCGCGCGCCTCGACTCGCTGCCAGCGCGGGAGGCGCGTGCACAGCTCGAGCGGATTCGTGACATGTTCGAGAAGGAGCTGCTGCCCCACGAGCGAGAGGAGCAGCAGACGGCCTATCCACTCCTCGGCAAACTGCTGAAGGAGGAGGACCCGACCGGCCCGTTGATCCAGACGCATCACGAGATCCGGCGGCTCACGCGGCTCTTCGGTCGTCTGGTCGCTCAGCTTCCTGCGGAGGGCCCCAGGCCGGAGGATCTCCGAGACCTGCGCCGCGTGCTCTACGGCCTCCACGCCATCCTCACGCTGCACTTCGCTCAGGAGGAGGAGCTGTACAGCCTGTTTGAAGGCTGATGAGCTTTCGATGCCGAGACACGTCACGCGGGCCATTCATGGCCAAGGCCGCCCGGAGCGTGCCAGCACGAGCCGGAGTGGCTGCCGCGAGGGTGCGGAGGCGAGGGCAAAGCGCCCGCGACTCGGGACACCTTTCTATGCCGCCAGCGCAGATTGCTCCGCCGGAAACCATAGCCGGAAGGTCGAGCCCTGGCCCGGCGTGCTCTCCACGGCAATGGTGCCGCCGTGCGCCTCCATCAGCCCCTTGGCGATGTAGAGGCCGAGGCCCAGCCCCGTGTTCTTCTCACGCGCCCGCGCGGCCTGAAAGAAGCGATCGAACAGCCTGCCAAGATCCGCCGCCGAGATGCCCGGGCCGCGGTCCTCGACCGTCAGCGCCGCGCCTCCCGCCTCCGCACGGAGGGTCACCCGGATCGGCGAGCCGGCGTCGGAGTACTTGGCGGCGTTGTCGAGCAGGTTCGTGAGGATCTGCGCCAGCCGGGCCGGATCGACGAAGACCTCGGGCACACAACCCTCCACATCGAGGGTCACCGGGTGCTGCCCGAGGGTCGGCTCGATTTCAGCGAGCAACGAGCGCGTCTCCTCCTCCAGCGACACGGGCTTTCGATCGAGCGATAGCCGCCCGACCTCGATGCGAGACGCATCGAGCAGGTCCTGCGTCATGCGCGAGATCCGGCAGCCGATTTGGAGCAAACGT
Source organism: Polyangium sorediatum (assembly GCF_029946465.1). Taxonomy (NCBI): domain Bacteria; kingdom Pseudomonadati; phylum Myxococcota; order Polyangiales; family Polyangiaceae; genus Polyangium; species Polyangium sorediatum. The sequence continues at coordinate 34,777 of NZ_JARZHI010000076.1, read as the reverse complement.
TGGAGTTGCGGCACCGGCACCACGACCGAATCACCATCGGGTTTTGCGAGCAGCTTCTTTAAAAGCAACATCATGGCCGCGACGGGGTTGCGGAGATCGTGAGCGATGACGGCCGCGAACTCGTCTCGCAGGCGGTCCATCTCGCGGTGGGCCTCCTGCGTGCTCTCGACTTGCTGGGCGTAGGCGATGGCCAGCGCTGATTGCGTGGCGAAGAGCCGGACCAGACGCTCGTCCTCCTCCGTGAACTCGGCGCCACCATCCTTGTCACAAAGGTAGAAATTCCCGAATACCTTCTGCCCGATGAGCAGCGGGACGCCCAGGAAGGACGTCATCGCGGGGTGGTGCGCGGGGAAGCCGACCGATCGCGGATCGGCGTGGATGTCCGCGACCCGGCTGGGCTGCGGGTCTTGGATGAGCGCGCCCAAGAGCCCTCGGCCCTGTGGTAAGTGGCCGATGTCACGGGCGACCTTTTCGGAGACGCCCACGTAGACGAAGTCGGAAAGGCCGGTGCCCTCGGCGTCGAGCACCCCCAGGGCGCCATAACGGGCGCGGGTCAGCTCGCAGGCCTGCTCCACCAGGCGGCACAGCAGTTCGCGCAGGGGCATGGCGGCCTCGATGGTCATGGCCATGTCGCGGAGCAAGCGCAGCCTTCGGGCCTCGCGGCGCTCGGCGTCGCGCTGCCGGGCTTGCCGCAGCCCGAGAGCACAGGCGCCCGCCACGCCCCGGAGCAGGCGGCGCTCGAGCGAACTGAGCTTCCCCGGCTGCCGCCGCGCGAGCCCTAGCACCCCGACAAGCTCGCCCCCTACGCTCAGGGGGAACGCCACCACCGCGTGGAGCCCCAGCTCGAGCAGGCGCAGGGTGCCACGGAAGGCGCCCTCCGGCAGCTCCTCGATGCGAGCGATCTCCTGGATGTCCCCGGTCTCGGCTGCCAGCGCCGCGACCGTGCTCGCCAAATTCGTATTCAAATCTTGCGCGAATGCCTCGGGAACCCCGACCGAGGCGACCAGCCTGAGACGTTCACCGCCCCCGGTGGCGATGAGAAACGCGGCGTCGGCGCGAACGGCGGCAGCTACCTCGTCGAGCAGCCCATGGGCCAGGGTCGAGGGCTCGTCCGCGCTGAGAAGCGCGGCGCCGATGCTGGCCACGAGGTCGGCGAGCCGGACCGCGAAGGGCTCGTCGGCGACGTTTTCGAACGCGAGCAGCGCCTCGCCGGCCGACGCGCGGCAGCGCACCAGGAGCAGGAGGCGGCGAGCGGTTTGTCGATCGTACCAGACTTCCTCGTCGCAGAAGGACTCGCCGTGGAGGGCGCGACGCCACGGCAACTCTTTCTCGGCGAGGACCGCCTGGGTTCCGAGCCGGGATATCTCGAAGCGCTCCGACAGCCGTTCCGGGGTCGGTGACTCCATCTCCAGGAGCTCGCGCAAGGACGCGCTCGCCTGGACCTCACCCGTGCTGGTCAGCCTCATCATTGGCCAGGGGAGCAAGGATTCCACGATCATGCAGAAGGTATTGGTACGCCCGAGGGCAACCGTCGAGGTCACCGCGGCCAGCAAGCGGTTGAGCGCATCGAGAGCGATCACGCGAGGTCTCGCCGGGGCAAGACGGGCGGGCGTCTCCTTCTGGAACACGCAGCCCGATCCGTAAAAACCACCCGGTCCTGGAGCCCTGATCCCCGGCGCGTCGGGCGGTCGTCCGGAGGCTATCGCATCTCGCGCAGACACGTGGCGAGCGCATCGATATCCTCCCTCGTGGTGTAAAGGCCTATCGACGCGCGCGTCGTGCTGGGGAGCCCCAAGCGGCCCATCAAGGGTTGCGTGCAATGGTGCCCCGCCCGCACCGCGATTCCGTTCCTGCCAAGGGCGGCGCCGATCTCCTGCGGGTCCACCCCATCGATAACGAATGCCAGGATGCTCGACTTCTCCCGGGCCGTGCCGATCAACCGGAGCCCCGGGATCTCTCGGAGCAGCTCGGTGCCGTAGGCGAGCAACGCCGACTCGTGGGCGTGGATATCCGCGAGGCCGAGCGAGGACACGTAATCGATTGCAGCGCCGAGGCCGATCGCGCCGGCGATGTTGGGCGTTCCCGCCTCGAACTTCTGCGGCGGCGGCGAAAATTCAGTGTTCTCGAATGTCACGAAGGAGATCATGAGGCCGCCACCCTGGTACGGCGGCATCGCCTCGAGATGCGCAAGCTTGGCGAAGACGACGCCGATCCCGGTCGGCCCGTATACCTTGTGACCACTGAAGACGTAGAAATCGGCGTCGAGGTCGCGCACGTCGACCGGCATGTGCAGGGCCGCTTGGCTGCCGTCGATCAGTACGGGGATCCCGCGCGCGTGCGCGAGACGGACGATTTCTTGGACCGGGTTCACGGTCCCCAGCGAGTTCGAAACGTGGACGACCGAGACGAACTTGACGCGGTCCGTGAGCATTCGCTCGAAGGCATCCATATCGAGCTCGCCCGCATCCGTGATCGGCGCGACGCGGAGCGCGATGCCCTTTTCCTGCCGCAGGAGTTGCCACGGCACGATGTTGGCGTGGTGCTCCATGTGGGTGATGAGGACCTCGTCGCCTTTCTCAAGAAAATGCCGCCCGTAGCTGCTGGCGACGAGGTTGATCCCTTCGGTCGCATTGCGGACGAAGACAATCTCACGCGCGTCTCCGGCGTGAATGAAGCGGGCCACCGTCTGCCGCGCGGCGTCGTAGAGCGCCGTCGATCGCTGGCTCAGGGCGTACACGCCCCGATGGATGTTGGCGTAGTCCTCGCTCATGAAGCGCGTCATCTCGTCGAGGACGGCCCGCGGCTTCTGCGCGCTCGCGGCGGTATCGAGGTACACGAGCGGCCGCCCGTTCACCGGCCGCTGGAGGATCGGGAAGTCCCGCCGTACGCGCTCGACCTCGAAGGCCGGTGCACCAGCCCTCTCCCGGACGATCTCCTCGTTCGCCCTCATATTGCCCTTCCCTCTCGACGGTGTTTTCGGTACCGGACCGCCGCAATGCTGAAGCGAGCCCCGTGCCAGGGAACGCTGCTTGGCCTCGCTGGGTACGGCCCATGCAATCACGGGCCAGCGAACGGGTTGCGCGCCGATGTAGACGCGCGTGGGCCTGGCGAAACCAAGGACGCCCCTGGACGTCTCCAGCCTCGGCCCTGTGGGTCGAGAAGCACAGGCGGCCGGGCTCTTCACCAGGTAGCTCGTGATTGGGGCTTCCCGGCCGGCCTGCAGAGGGATGTCGCCTACGTCGGCTGGCCAGGCTGCAACGGGCCGATCCGGTACGGCCGCATCATCTCGTTGTCCTCGTGCTCGACGATGTGGCAATGCCAGACGAATTGCCCGGACGTCTTGAACTGCACCCGGATGCGGGTGACTTGGCCTGGATAGGCGATGACGGTGTCCTTGAAGCCGGTCTCCCACGCCTCGGGCGGGTTCGGTGCAAAGCCGATGTCGACCTGGACTTGCTGGGTGGCCTCGTCAACGAGGATCGGTTGTCGGTTGACCACCTCGAAGGCAACCTCGTGCACGTGCATCGGGTGGGCGTCTGGGGTCGCGTTGTAGAACTCCCATAGCTCCGTGGCACCGACGGCAGGGTTCTCGGAGACGTCGTCGTCCCAGTGGAGCTCGGTCCAAGTGCCCACGCCCGTATTGGGATCGCCGGCGACGGTGCCCAGCAAGGCTTCCGCGGGCGCGTCGGGGAAGAACTCCGACAACTTCTCGAGGAGCGCAAGCGGCCGTGTGATCGTCGCCGCCGGAAGCGGCGTGATCGCCGGCAACTGCAAGAATTGCGGGGGCGTGGTCGGATCGGGAGCGACCGCCGGCACCACGCGGAATTGCATCACCTGGCCCGTGGTCACCGGGTCCGCGACCGGGAAATCGATCCCCGGCACGCCGCCGCCGAACGGCTCGTCCGGACCGAGGTTGCCGAGCACGTAATTGCCGACCGGAACGTTGGTGAAATCGACGATGAGGTCGGCCCGCTCGGCCGGGCTCATGACCAGATGATTGCCGTTCGTCACGGTGAGGTTCACCGGTGCCGCCAGGAAGCCGCCCTCATTGCCGATCGCCCAGACCGCGACGCCGGGGATGTTGCTGAAGTCGAGGATCAAGAAGCGCGACTGGCAGCCGTTGAGGAAGCGAAACCGGTAGCGCCGCCGCTCGACGGTCTGGAAGGGCCAGGTGTTCCCATTGACCATCATCATGTTGCCGAAAAATTCTGGATTCCAGATTGGCGAGATGTCGGTGTCCGGAATGTAGGGCCCGGGGATGCCGTCGAAGAACGCCCGCGTGTCGGGGTAGAAGAGCGACCCATTCGTGTTGAACGAGCGGTCCTGTATGGCGATGGGGATCTCGTAATAGGTTTTGTTGGGCGGGAACTTGTCATTTTCCTTGGGGCCGGGGCCCGGCAGCACCGCCTGATTGCCGGATCGGGTATCGATCACGGCGCCATCGCCATCCGGCCCGCCGCGAATGATGTAAAAGCCGGCCGGGCCCGCGTACACGTTCACGCGGGTCATGCCCAGCGTATGGTCGTGATACCAAATGGTCGCTGCGCGCTGGTCGTTCGGGTATTGGAAGGTCGCGAATCCCGGACCCCACGTGACGCCGAACTTCGCTGCGGCCTTGCTCGCGAAAAAGTTGTACCAGGTGCCTTCCGTGGCGTAGCTCGCCGGAAGATTGCCAGCCGCCGGCAGGTACCATGCCTCCGCGTAGCCGTCGCTCTCGTCGCCGACGCCAACCGCGCCATGCACGTGCGTGACGATGGGCACCGGTCCGGTGTATGGACCGGGGGTGGATGCGAAGGTCGGCCGCGTGTCACGTTCCGCAAGACCGCCGGGCGGGTTGGCCCAGTGCAGCGTCTGGTCCACGGGCAAGATATGAGGCAGGAAATTCCCGCTCGCGTCGAGGAGCTCGTTCATCCATTTGATGCGGACGGGACGCTTCCAGTTCGCCTCGATCGTGAGCGACGGCGCGTTGTGTATCAGTAAACCTCTCCCGTTCTTGCTTGCTGAAGTAACAGCGCCGTATCCCCACACCGTCGTCGGCGGAAACAAATCAGCCGGCAGGATCTGCTGGGCGAACTGGCGCACCGAGATCTCGTAGTAGTCGGCCTGCTTGCCGCCCTGCATCTTGATCGTTCCGGCCTTGGGCATCACAGGCGGGATCAGCAAGGGGGTCAGATACTTCGTCACGAGCGTGGGATCCAGCGTGCCGCCCGGAACCTGCGCGAGCGCCCTGCGAACGCCGAGTTTGTCGTAGGTGAAGAGCGTCAGCGCCGTCGCCCCCGTGTATTTCAAGAATGCCCGCCGTGAAAGCATCACGCCCCCTTCTTCATTCGTGGTTCTGGGTCGCAGGCGGCTCTCCAGGTCGAATGTGAGCGCGTGATCGACACCTCCGCCATCTGGCACGCCGGCGCCTCCTGCTCGGCGGACGTCGTTCGTCCAGAAGGTTGAAGGACGGTCGCTGCACACCTTCGTCGGATCGGTGCCTGCGCGATCGAATGCCCGTGTAAAACTTTCGAGGGCAGGGACGCATTCGCCCTCCCCCGCGTCAGCGGGCCCGAGTGTGCCTCACCATATGCTCGCTGGCAACAACGACCCGCCGGGGTTGATCAATGGCCCTGGGAGGCGAGGCGCAGGCTGCGCTCGGGGACCGAGACGTGGCTCGACCAGGTGGTCACAAACCTGCTCACCAACGCCGCAGCCGCGCGGCCGAATTGATGTAGAGCTTTACGCCGAGGACAGCCTTCCTCCGGATACGCGAGGAGCCCGCTCCGGGGGTTCTGCCGGCTCGGCGTGAAGGAAGCCTGCGCCCGCCTGGACAACCTGTGCAGCCTCTTCGATCGTCAGCCCGACGAATGGATGAGCTGGGCGAGCCCGGCGTCTGGTCCGGTTCGTGCCCGGTTCGTGCCGGGAGAGGACAAGGATGCAGAAGCGATTCGCCTGGACGCCGGCGTTGCTCGCCGCGATGGTGCTGGCCGCTGCGGCGTGCGACAAGAGGGCTCCGCCCCCGCCTCCCACCCACCCGATCACGAGCGTGAGCGACCTCGTGCCCGGGGCGAGGGTTGGCGTGCAGCGGGGCACGACCGGCGCTTTCTACGCGGAGAACACGCTCGCGCCGAGGGGCGTCGAGATCGTGACCTTCATCAAGGCCCCGGACATGTACAACGCGCTCGAGGCGGGGCAGATCCAAGCCATCATCAACGACCTTCCGATCTCCGAGGACGTGGTCGAGAGGAAGCCCGACCTGAAGATCGTCCAGCGGATCGACAATGGCGAGAAATACGCATTCGCGGTCCACAAGGAAAAATCCGCGCTCCTCCACGGCATCGACCAGGCGCTCGAGAACCTCTTCGCCGACGGCACCTACAAGGCGATCTTCACCAAGTATTTCCCCAGGCAGCAGCTCCCGTCTCATGTGGAGGATGCGACGGCCGTACCCTTCTCCGGCTGCTCCTCGCTATCGACCGTGCAGCCGAAGACGTTGACGATCGGATCGGACCTCCCCTATCCCCCTTTCGAGTTTTTCACCGAGAGCGGCGAAACGACGGGATTCGACGTCGAGCTCACGCCTACACCGCCGCCATCCTGGCCTTCTCCCTCAACACCGGCGCATACTCCGCGGAGGTGTTCCGGGCTGGTATCCAGTCGATCGAGCGCGGCCAGATGGAAGCGGCCCGGGGGCTCGGGCTCGGCTACATGCAATCGATGCGGTACGTCATCGTTCCCCAGGCCGTGCGGCGGGTCATCCCGCCCCTCATGAACGAGTTCGTCATCTTGATCAAAGACACCTCGGTCTCCGACCGGACGAGCAGCAATGCCCAGGCCGCCGCGGTGTGAGCCGCCAGTTTCCGGAGCGCCTCGCGGACCTGAATGGGTGTCAGGAAAAAACGAACAACGAGCGCCCCAGCGAGGCGTCAACGGGCGGGACGTATTGCGGACGCAGTGGGGTGAGCACGGCGAGACGAGTCAAGCCCGGGCGAGGGAGGAAAAGGCGCATGGCAATGCACGCGCGCGACATTCTAGAGCGCAATTGGGGGCCTCAAGAGCGCCATGAATCTCAATTCGCATACGAGATCTATCGATTGTTCGCGACGGCTCGATGGTACAGCCTCGGGGGAGGGCGCTCGAGCCTCAAGGCCGCCGCGCCGCCTCGAGCAGAAGGCGCCGCTCGGCCGCGGCAATCGCCCGCCGTGCAGCCGGCTCCGCGTCGGGGTTGACCGAGATCGACGTGATACCGAGCCGCACCAGGTGCTCGGCGAACTCGGGCCGATTCGACGGCGCCTGGCCGCAAAGCGAGGAGGTGATCCCGGCCTTCTGGCACGCGCGGACGATCCGCTTGATCGCGTCGAGCACGGCTGCGTCGGATTCGTCGAAGAGTTCGGCGCACAACCCTGAATCACGATCCACGCCCAGCATGAGCTGGGTCAGGTCGTTCGAACCGATCGAGACACCGTTGATGCCCATGCGCGCATACGTAGGAATCCAGAATGCCGCCGAGGGAACCTCGGCCATGACCCATCGCCAAAGACCTCGCTGGCGGCCGAGCGCGCTTCGCTCGACCATCTCGAGGCACGCTTCGAGCTCCCAGCGCGTCCGCACGAACGGGATCATCAGGTGCAAGTTCGGCGTCTCCGCACGGACCCGGGCGAGCACGTCGAGCTCGAGGGTGAACAGCTCGGGCTCTCGCACGTAGCGATAGCAGCCGCGATATCCGATCATCGGATTCTCCTCGAGGGGCTCGAACCGTTCGCCCCCTTTCAGCCCGCGGAACTCGTTGGTCCGGAAATCGTAGGTCCGATAGATGACCGGTCGGGGTTGAAAGGCGCGAGTGATGCGGAGCAGGGACGCGGACATGCGCTGGATGAAGTCGTCACGACCGCCGGACGCGAGCAGCTCCTTCGGGTGCACCCCGGCGAGCGCGTCGAGCAGCATGAACTCGGCCCGGAGCAGCCCCACGCCGTCCACGGGTAGCGCGGCGACCTCTTCGGCGCGGTCTGCAATCGCCAGGTTGACGTAAAGGCGCGTGCCGAGAACAGTAGGCGAAGGCGCGCCCGACGGCCCAGCGGAGGGGGCCGTCCCGGTCCCTGGGGAGGCCGTCTTGGGCTTTTCGGCCGCGGGGGCGGCGCCCGCGAGCACCTGACCGCGCGCTCCGTCGACGGTGACGAGCTCGCCGTCCCGGAGCAGGCGGGTCGCCGCGCGCGCGCCGACCACGCACGGGATACGCAGCTCGCGGCTGACGATCGCGGCATGGCAGGTCATTCCGCCGCTGTCGGTCACGAGCGCCGCCGCGCGTCGGATCGTAGGCACCCAGTCGGGTGACGTCATCGGCGCCACGAGCACCTCGCCCGCCTCGAGCCTCTGCCCTTCGCCCGGCGAGCGCAGCACGCGCACCCGACCCGACGCAATGCCCGGCGAGGCGCCGAGGCCGGAAACGAGGGCCGCTCCTCGCTCCGGCGGCGCGCCGAGCGTCGTGATGGGCCGGCTCTGGACCAGATAGAAGGCGCCGCCTTCCTCGGCCCATTCGATGTCCTGCGGAGCGCCGTAATGTTCCTCGACCTGTATCGCCAGGCGCACCAGCGCGAAGAGTTCCTCATCGCGGAGCACTCTGCGGCCGCCCTCCTCCTCCGATAGCTCCACGCGTCGCTCCGCACCGTCGGGGCCACGGATCACCTTGAACGCCTTGTGTCCCACGCGCGCCTCGAGCAGCCGAGGGCCGCGCTTCGACACGGTGTACGTATCCGGCTCGACCTGACCACCGACCACGACTTCTCCTAGTCCAAATGCCGCCTCGATGACGATGCGCGAGGTATCCGCAGTCGCTGGGTCCGCGGTGAAGATCACGCCGGAGCGATCGGAGTTCACCATTCGCTGCACGACGACCGCCAAAGCGGGCTCGTCTCGGAGTTGCTCGGTCTTCCGATAAGCAACCACGCGCTCGCCGTACGCCGACGCCCAGCAATCGCGCACGCGCTCGAGCAGCGCCTGCTGCCCAACGACGTTCGTGTATGTCTCGTGCATTCCGGCAAACGAGGTCGTGGCCGTATCCTCCGCGGTGGCGGACGAGCGCACCGCAACAGCGGAGGAGGGGCCGAGCTTTTGGTAGGCATCGACGATATCCGCCTCGATCTCGGTCGGTATCGCTGCTGCGCGGACGAGGCGCCTCATCTCGGTGCTCGTCGCGCGCATGGCGGCAGCGTCATCCGGATCGATCCCCGCCAACCGCTCGGCAAGCTGCTGCCGTATCCCCGCGGCCTCCATCGAGCAGAGGAACGCATCCGCAGGAATGACAAAGCCGGGGGGCACAGGCAGACCCACGCGCGTGAGCTCGCCCAGATTGGCTCCTTTTCCACCGGCCGACGCGATGTCCGCGCGCGACAGCTTCTCGAACCAGATCACGTGCGCGACCATGATCACCTCCCCGGGGCTCGCGGCGCTTGCCAGCGTGCCGGCAAGATTCACGCCTCGATTATCCACCAACGCGAGACTTCCCCCTTGCCGCTGTCGGTCTCGCGTCTTTTGAACCGGCTACCGTATGCCGACGCCCCATGCCGCCCCCGCACCACTTGCGCCTGAACGCGCGATACCTGCATCTGCTGCACGCCTGCCCGTCGTCCTCGCAGCGGCCGATCTGGACGCCCTCGTCCAGGCGCTCGCTGGGCGCGGCTACCGCGTCCTCGGGCCCGTAGCGCGTGACGGTGCAATCGTGATCGACGATGTGCGGCACGCCGCGGACCTGCCGATCGGCCTCGAAGACGTGCAGGGACCTGGCCGCTATCGCCTCGAGCGCCGCGAGCATGACGCCTTTTTTGCGTTCACCGTCGGTCCGCATTCCTGGAAGCAAACCTTCCATGTACCGGTCGAACGCTTGTTCCAGATTCGGCGGCACAAGGAAGGGCTCTCCGTCCTCCCGGACGTGACGCCGCGCCTGCAGGTCGCCCTGCTCGGCGCTCGCGCCTGCGAGATCCACGCGATCGAAATCCAGGACCGGATCCTCATCCACGGCGAGCACCCCGACCCACGCTACGCCGCGCGCAGAGGCGACGTCTTCGTGGTCGCGGTGAACTGCATGCGCGCAGGAAACACATGCTTCTGCGCATCCATGGGGACCGGCCCTCGCGCTGAGCGGGGGTTTGATCTCGCTCTCACCGAGCTCATCGAGTCGGGCGCCCACCGCTTTCTCGTCGAGATTGGAAGCGACGAGGGCGCCGCCGTCGCCGCGGAGTTGCCCATTCGTCCGGCCAATCCAGAGGAGATCGGTGCGGCGGCTTCGGTCTCCGAGCGCACCGCCGCGGCCATGGGTCGCCGCCTCGACACGAGCGGGCTCAAGGAGCGTCTTCAGAAAAACCTGGAGCACCCGCGCTGGGACGATGTCGCGACGCGCTGCCTGGCCTGCGGCAATTGCACGATGGTCTGCCCCACCTGCTTCTGTGTTGAATTCGAGGACACGACCGATCTCGCGGGCGAGACTGCGGAGCGCACGAAGCGCTGGGAGTCGTGCTTCACGCTCGGCTTTTCCCATGTGCACGGTGGCTCCGTGCGCAGCTCGATCAAGGCGCGCTATCGTCAATGGCTGACCCACAAGCTCGCCGGGTGGCACGACCAGTTCGGCTCCTCCGGCTGCGTTGGGTGCGGGCGTTGTATCACCTGGTGTCCCGTGGGGATTGACATGACAGAAGAGGCTGCCGCCGTCGGGCAGCCGGAAAAGGACGGCTGAAAGAGGCGTATGGAGCAGGAATCCCTCGCCCGAGCGATTGCACAGCATCCCCTCGTCGCCGGCATGTCCGATGAGCACGTCGACTTTCTGAGCGGCTGCGTCAGGAACGCCCGTCTCGACGAGGGCCAGTTCCTCTTCCGCGAGGGCCAGCGCGCGGATGAGCTTTACCTCATTCGCTCCGGAAAGCTCGCCCTCGAGAGCCATGATGGCGCCCGTGGAGCCATCGTGGCCGAGACCGTCGGCGGGGGCGACGCGCTCGGCTGGTCGACGCTCTTTCCACCCTATCGGTGGGGACTCGATGCGCGTGGAATCCATCTTGCGCACCTCTTCGCCATCGATGGCGCCTGCCTGCGCGCCAAGCTCGAGGCCGACCACGACTTCGGGTACGCCTTCACTCGACGGCTTTTGAACGAGGTCCACAGCCGCCTGCAGCGGGCGCGGCTGCAGGCGCTCGACGTCTATCGGGCCAGGCCATGACCGTCTCCTCCGCCCCCGACCCCATGCTCCCCGAGCCGCTCCGCATCGCGCGAGCGAAGCGGGAGACGCACGGTGTTTTCACGTTCGAACTCGACGTCTCTGCCCGCGGCGGGTTTCCGTTCCTGCCGGGGCAATTCAACATGCTGTACCCGTTCGGCGCGGGTGAATCAGCCATTTCGATCAGCAGTGATCCCCACCAGCCCGATCGGCTCGAACACACGATCCGCGCCGTGGGCGCGGTGACGCGTGCCCTCGAGCGCCTCGGCCGTGGTGACGTCGTGGGCGTGCGCGGGCCGTTCGGCAGCGCCTGGCCGATCCGTGAGGCGGAGGGAAGAGATCTCGTGGTGATCGCCGGTGGCATCGGCCTCGCCCCGCTTCGCCCCGTCGTCTATCACGCGCTCCGCCGTCGCGAAGCGTTCGGCAAGGTCGCTTTGCTTTACGGCACTCGCACCCCCGACGACATCCTCTACCGCAAGGAGATCGAGCGCTGGCGGGGCAGGCTCGACGTCGAGGTCGAGATCACGGTCGACACGGCCGGGAGCGATTGGCGAGGAAATACGGGCGTCGTCACCAAGCTCATCAGCCGGGCTGCATTCGATCCCAGAAGAGCGCTCGCCATGATTTGCGGCCCCGAGATCATGATGCGCTTCTGCGCACGCGAGCTCGAGCGGCTCGGGGTCTCGCTGGACAGGATATGGATCACCATGGAGCGCAACATGCGCTGCGGCACCGGCCTCTGCGGTCATTGCCAGTTCGGCCCCTCCTTCGTGTGCAAAGACGGCCCCGTGTACCGCTACGACCGGGTGCAGGACCTGCTCCTGGTGAGGGAGGTGTAGCGTGCGTACACAGAAGAAGAAACCCAAGCTGGCCGTCTTCAAGTTCGCCTCCTGCGACGGCTGCCAGCTCAGCCTCCTCGATTGCGAGGACGAGCTGCTCCTCTTGGCCGACGCTGTTCGGATCGCGAGCTTCGCCGAGGCGTCGAGCAGAGTCCTTCGGGGCCCGTACGACATCAGCCTGGTCGAGGGCTCGATCACCACTCCGCACGACGCCGAGCGGATTCGCGAGGTCCGCGCCCAGTCGCGCGTCCTCGTCACCATCGGCGCGTGCGCCACGGCTGGCGGCGTCCAGGCGCTCCGCAATTACCGTGACGTGAAGGAATTCGCGCGCGTCGTCTACGCACGGCCGGAGTACATCGACACGCTCGCGACCTCGACGCCCATCGCGGGCCACGTGAAGGTCGATTACGAGCTCCGCGGTTGCCCCATCGACAAGCGCCAGCTCCTCGCGGTGCTCTCGGCGCTGCTTTCCGACCGAACGCCGTCGATCGCGAGCCACGCGGTGTGCGTGCAATGCAAGCTGCGCGGGAACGTCTGCGTCATGGTCGCGCACGGGACGCCCTGCCTCGGCCCGGTCACGCACGCGGGCTGTGGCGCCCTCTGCCCGACGTACCACCGCGGTTGTTATGGCTGCTTCGGCCCGGCCGAGACGACGAATACGGGCGGGCTCGAATGGGCGCTCGTCGCCGCAGGCGCGAGCCATGAGGACATCGCGCGCACCTACGCCACGTTCAACACGGCCGCGCCGCCGTTCCGGAGGGCGCAGGAAGAGCAGCTCGTGCAGATCCGGCTGAAGGAGGGGCGCCTTGGCTAGGACGATCAAGGTCGATTACCTCGCGCGCGTCGAGGGCGAGGGGGCGCTCACCATCCGGTTCAAGGGTGACAACCCCTCGGCGGTCGAGCTGCGTATCTTCGAGCCGCCTCGCTTCTTCGAGGCTTTCCTGCGCGGCAGAGCATACCTGGAAATCCCCGATATCGTCGCGCGCATCTGCGGCATCTGCCCCGTCGCTTACCAGATGAGCGCCTGCCATGCCATCGAGGATGCGCTCGGCCTACGGACGGACGGCGCGCTCCGCGCGCTGCGGCGTCTGCTCTACTGCGGCGAGTGGATCGAGAGCCACGGGCTGCACGTGTTCTTGCTGCATGCACCCGATTTTCTGGGCTACGAAGACGCGATCGCGATGGCGAAGGACCACCGCGAATGGGTGGTTCGAGGCTTCGGCATCAAGAAGGCTGGAAATGCGATCGTGGCCGCCCTCGGCGGACGGGAGATCCATCCGATCAACGTCAAGGTCGGCGGGTTCTACCGCGTGCCGACCCGCGCTGAGCTATCGGCGCTCGTGCCCGCGCTGGAGACTGCGCTCGGCGATGCGGAGATGTGCCTCGACTGGGCGGCGCAGTTCGATTTCCCGGCGTTCGAGCGTGATTACGAGTTCGTCGCGCTGCGCCACGTGGACGAGTACCCGTTTTGCGAGGGTCGTATCGTATCGAACAAGGGCCTCGACATCGACCTGCACGCGTACGAGGAGCACTTCGCCGAGCTGCAAGTGCCTCACTCGACCGCGCTGCACTCGGTCGTTCGCGGCCGAGGCGACTATCAGTGCGGGCCCCTCGCTCGGTTCAACCTGAATTTCGATCGGCTCGGCGAACGGGCCCGTGACGCCGCACAGCGCGTGGCGTTCGTCCCGCCATGCCACAACGTATACAAGAGTCTGCTCGCGCGCATGATCGAGATCATCCAAGCGCTCGACGAGGCGATCCGCATCATCCACGGGTACGCGCCGCCCGACGCGCCCGCGATCACGGTGACCCCGCGCAGGGCCACGGGATATGGCTGCACGGAGGCGCCGCGCGGCATGCTCTGGCACAAATACACGCTGGACGAGGCCGGGCTCGTCGAGGACGCCCGCATCGTCCCGCCCACCTCCCAGAACCAGAAATGCATCGAGCAGGATCTCTGGCAGCTCGCCCCGACGCTCGCCGCGATGCCCCACGCGGCGGCCACGCGGCGCGCCGAGCAGGCCGTGCGCAATTTCGATCCCTGCATCTCCTGCTCGACCCACTTTCTGCGCCTCGCAATCGAGCGGGAGGATTGACGTGGTTGTTCGCGTGATTGCCATAGGCCAGCGTGCGGCGGGCGATGACGGTGTGGGGCCGGCCGTGCTCGACGCATTGCGGGCGCAGGGTACAGGCGAGGGGGTCGACCTCTGCGAGGTGGACGAGCCTTCCGCGCTCCTGCCCCTTCTGGAAGACGCACGCCGCGTGATCCTCGTGGACGCGGCCCTGGGTGGCGGCGGCGGCGCTGGCACGGTGCACGTGCTCGCGGAGGAGACGCTCGACGTGCGCGATATCGCACCCATTTCGACACACGGGCTGACCGTGGGGCAGGTCCTTGGGCTCGCCCGCGCGCTCGCTCCAGACAAGGTTTGTCGCGACATCTCGATCGTCGCGGTTTCTGTCGAGCGCCCGGCTTGCCTTTCCTATGGCCTGTCACCCGAGGCGCTCGCCGCCGTCCCGCGCGCGGTCGAGGCCGTGCGAAACCTGGTCGCGGGAGCGAGCTGAAGAGGAGCCGACGTCGATGCACGAGTCCTCGCTGGGCAAAGAGGTTCTTCGCTTGGCGCTCGCGCGAGCGAACGACGAGGGCGCGGCACGCGTACGCGCTGTGCGAGGCTGGGTTGCCGAAACGGAGCAGCTCGATCCGGAGGCGATTGCGTTTCATTTCGCCGCGTACGCCCGCGGAACCAAGGCCGAGGGGGCGCGGCTTCATCTCGTGCTCCTCCGCGTCGAGGCCGAATGCCACACCTGCCAGCGGACCTACCGGCCTGAGCAGCACCTGCTCCTTTGCCCTCGATGCGGCTCCACCGAGGCCACGCTCCTCGGACCGACGGGTCTCGGCATCGATTGCATGGAGGTTGAGTAGGAGGACGGTATGGCGCGCGTGTCCTTGCACGTGGAGGGGATCGTTCAGGGCGTGGGCTTCCGACCGTTCGTCTATTGTAAGGCCATGGCGCTCGGTTTGTCGGGCTGGGTCAAGAACGGATGTAGCGCTGTGGAAATCGAGGCCGAGGGTTCTCCCGAGGCGATCGAGGCGTTCGTCCGCGCGCTCGAGTTCGACGTGCCCAAGCCGGGCGCCGTCGCGCGAATCGAGCGCCGCGAGCTCCCCGCGCGCACCGGCGCGGCTCCACCTTCTTCCGGGTTCTCGATCCTGCCGAGCGAGGAGGGCGCGCGGCCCGTGCCGCTCTTGCCAGCCGATCTGGCGACCTGCGCCGACTGCATGGCCGAGACCCTCGCCCCGGAGGGCCGGCGCCGCGGCTATCCCTTCACCACGTGCGCCCGCTGCGGGCCGCGCTGCACGATCATCGAATCGCTGCCGTACGATCGCGACCGCACTTCGATGCGGACCTTCGCGCTCTGCGACGACTGCCAGCATGAATACGAGGACCCGCGCAACCGTCGCTTCCACGCCGAGACGATCGCATGCCCGCGCTGCGGCCCCCGCCTTTCCCTGCTGTCGCCTGCGGGGGAGGAGATCGCCGAGGCAGCACGCGCGCTCCGAGACGCCGCGGCGGCGCTGCGCGCGGGCCGCGTCGTCGCGCTGCGGGGCGTGGGGGGATTCCAGCTCCTCGTGGACGCGACCGACAGCGATGCGGTGAGGGTGCTCCGCCGCCGGAAGCGGCGCGATGAGAAGCCCTTCGCGGTGCTCTTCGCAGATGCGCACGCTGCAGCCGCAGCGGCCGTGCTCTCTGCCGAGGAGATGCGGGCGCTCGTGGGCCCAGAGGCGCCCATCGTGCTCGCGCGCCGCCGAGTGCCCTCCGTCCTCGCCCCCGAGGTGGCGCCGCGAAGCCCGCTCGTGGGCGCGATGCTGCCGGCCTCACCGCTGCACCGATTGATCGCCGAAGCCGCCGGGCGCCCGCTCATTTGCACGAGCGGCAATCTCTCGGGGGAGCCGCTCGCCGTGGACGTGCCCGAGGCTCTCACGCGTCTCGCGGGCATCGCCGATCTGTTTCTCGTTCATGACCGCCCCATTGTGCGGGCCATCGACGACTCCGTGGTGCGCGCGGGCCCGGACGGCATTTCCGTGATCCGGCGCGCTCGAGGATTCGCGCCCCTCTCCGTTGCAAGATGGGCCGCCGATGCCCCCGTCCTCGGCATGGGCGCACACCTGAAGAGCACGATGACGCTCGCCGTGGGTGGCGAGCTTTTGACGAGCCAGCATCTCGGCGATCTGGATGGCCCCGCCGCCGTGGATCTGCTCGAGCGCACGGCAAGGGACATGACGCGCTTTTTCGACCTGCGCCCATCCGTCATTGCATGCGACCTGCACCCGGATTACGCGTCGAGCCGCCTTGCCGAGCGACTTGCACGCGAATGGGGGGCTGAGGTCGTGCGCGTGCAGCACCACCACGCCCACGTGCTGTCCGTGGTAGCCGAGCACGGCTTGGACGAAGGCGAGGTGCTCGGCCTCGCGTGGGATGGTGTGGGGCTCGGGGCGGACGGCAGCGCGTGGGGCGGCGAGGCGCTTGTCGCGAGCGCCTCGGGCTTCCGCCGCGTCGCGCACCTTCGACCCTTCCCCCTGCCGGGCGGCGATCGCGCCGCCCGCGAGCCGCGCCGGAGCGCGCTCGGCCTGCTTTACGCGACGCTCGGCCCGGACACTCTCACGGCGGCGCGCGCGTTAGGGGACGAGTCCGCCGCGTCCTGTCTGCTCGCAGCGATGACCCGCGGGTTTGCGGCCCCCCTCTCGACCAGCGTGGGGCGGCTCTTCGACGCGGTTGCGGCGCTTCTCGGCCTGCGAGACACGTGCTCGTTCGAGGGGCAGGCGGCCATGGAGCTCGAAGGGTGCGCCGCGACGCACCCCGATCCGCGCCCGGAGCCTTACCCATTGCCACTTTCAGATGGGGCTCCCGCGGTTGCCGACACGGGGCCACTCGTGCGGGCCGTATTGACGGATCGAGCCGCCGGTCGGCCGCTCGCCGAGATGGCGGCTCGATTCCACGCGGGCCTGGTCGATCTCGGCGCTCGTGTTGCGGAGCGAGTGAATCTGCCCCGCGTTGTGCTCGCGGGCGGCTGCTTCCAGAATGATCTGCTCACGCGTGCGCTCACCTCGCGGCTGCGCGCGGACGGGTTCGACGTGCGCCTGCCGGCACGCGTCCCGACGAACGACGGCGGAATCTCCGTGGGCCAGGCGGCGATTGCCGCGAGGAGCTACGAATCTAGAAATGGAGGACGGTGATGTGTTTGGGGGTGCCGGGGAGAATCCTGGATGTGCGGGAGGGCGATCTCCGGGTTGGACACGTGGCATTCGGCGGCGTCGTGCGGGATGTATGCCTAGAATACGTACCCGAGGCGGGTGAGGGAGACTGGGTGATCGTGCACGTGGGATTTGCGATCTCCCGCATTGATGAGGCCGAGGCGGCTCGCGTCTTCTCCTATTTGGAGGAGATCGGGGACCTCGGCGAGCTCGGGCGCAGGCCGGAGGGGAGGACCGCATGAGGTACGTGGATGAGTACCGCGACGCCGATGTCTGCCGCCGCTACGCATCGGCCATCACCGCGAGGGCCACGCGCGCGTGGCGCATCATGGAGGTCTGCGGCGGCCAGACGCACGCCATCGTACGCTTCGGCATCGACGCGCTGCTCCCGCCGGGGCTCGAGCTCTTGCACGGTCCCGGCTGTCCCGTCTGCGTGACGCCGCTGGAGATGCTCGACCGCGCCCTCGCCATTGCTGCCAAGCCCGGAGTGATCTTCTGTTCGTTCGGCGACATGCTGCGCGTGCCGGGGACGCGCTCGGACCTCTTCTGTGCGAAGAGCGAGGGGGCCGACGTGCGCATCGTCTATTCGCCGCTCGACGCTCTCGAGATTGCCCGCCAGAACCCGGGCAGACAGGTCGTGTTTTTCGGGGTGGGCTTCGAGACCACGGCACCAGCGAATGCCATGGCCGTACGCGAGGCGCGGCGGCGCGGCCTATGCAACTTCTCGATGCTCGTCTCGCACGTGCTCGTGCCCCCGGCGCTCTCCGCGATCCTCTCCGCGCCGGATGGTCGGGTCGACGCCTTTCTCGCAGCCGGCCACGTGTGCACGGTGATGGGCTTGGACGAGTACCGGCCCATCGCCACGCGCCATCACACGCCCATCGT
Organism: Polyangium sorediatum; assembly: GCF_029946465.1. Lineage (NCBI taxonomy): Bacteria > Pseudomonadati > Myxococcota > Polyangiales > Polyangiaceae > Polyangium > Polyangium sorediatum. The sequence continues at coordinate 16,623 of NZ_JARZHI010000076.1, read as the reverse complement.
GGTCACAGGATTCGAGCCAGCGGACCTTTTGCAGGGCATCCACATGTGTGTCGTGCAGCTCGAGGAAGGGCGCGCGGAGGTCGAGAACCAGTACGCGCGATCGGCGCGCCCGGAGGGCAATCGAGAGGCGATGCACGTCGTCGCGGAGGTGTTCCGGGTCGTACCGCGGAAATGGCGGGGCATCGGCGAGATCCCGGCGAGCGGGCTCGGGCTCCGCCCCGAGTATGCGCAGCACGACGCGGAGGCGCTTTTCAACGTGGGAACGATCTCGACCGAGGAGCCGTCGGTGTGCATCAGCGGCCGGGTGCTGCAAGGGATCGAGAAACCCTCGGCCTGCCCGGCATTCGGCACGCGCTGTACGCCCGAGACGCCGCTCGGAGCGACGATGGTGTCCTCCGAGGGGGCCTGCGCGGCCTATTATCGTTACCGGAGGGCTGGGTCGTGACTGCGCGCGATTTCGAACTTGCATGCCCGGCGCCGTTTCGGCACCGGACCGTGCAGCTCGCGCACGGCGGCGGCGGGCGTCTTTCACGCGAGCTCGTCGAGCAGATTTTCATACCCGCCTTCGGAGGCGCCGCGCTCTCCGCGCGGCACGACAGCGCAGTCGTGGAGGCTCCCAGGGGCCGCATCGCGTTGACCACGGATGGCTACGTGGTGCGGCCGCTGTTCTTCCCGGGCGGAGATATCGGCAAGCTCGCCGTTTGCGGCACGATCAACGACCTCGCCATGACCGGTGCTGCGCCCCGCTGGCTTGCTGTCGCCTTCGTGCTGGAGGAGGGCCTTCCCATGGAAGACCTTCACCGCGTGGTCGCCTCGATGCGCGATGCCGCTCGAGCCTCAGGAATGGAGATCGTCACGGGCGACACGAAGGTCGTGGATCGCGGCAAGGGCGACGGAATGTTCATCACGACGACGGGTGTGGGCGTCGTGCCGGAGGGGATCACGATCGAACCTCGCGCGGTACGTCCAGGCGACGTGGTTCTCGTGAGCGGTGACCTCGGGCGCCATGGGATCGCGGTGCTATCGACGCGCGAAGGGCTCACGATCACGGGGGCGCTCGAGAGTGATTGCGCGCCGCTCGACGGGCTCGTCGCCGCGCTGCTCTCGGCGGGTGTCGTGCCGCATTGCCTTCGTGATCCGACGCGCGGCGGGCTCGCCTCGGCGCTCAACGAGATCGCCCTGGATGCAGGTGTCGACATCGACATCGACGAGCGCGCGGTTCCCGTGAACGAGACGGTGGCCGGCGCGTGCGAACTCTTCGGGCTTGATCCGCTCTACGTCGCGTGCGAGGGCCGGCTCGTCGCGTTCGTGCCGGAGGAGCACGCGGCGGCGGCCATCGAGGTGATGCGCGCCCATCCGGCGGCTCCGGAGCCAGCGCGGATCGGGACCGTCCGCGACAACGCGGCGCCTGGTCGGGCTGGCCGGGTCACGCTCCGGAGCCGTCTCGGCATGAACCGATGGCTCGACATCCCTGCGGGCGAGCAGCTCCCGAGGATTTGCTGAGCCTGACGGAGGTTTCTCGTGGAGCTCACACCCTGGCTACAGCGCTTCTCCCACAAGGTCACGACGCCAGAAGGCGCAGCGCGCGCCATTCCGCGCGGTCGCCGTATCCTCATCGGCTCGGGTGCGGCCGAACCTGCGCGGCTCGTCGAGGCCATGGTCGAGCATGGCCATCACCTCGAAGGCAATGATATCGTCCACCTGCTCACGCTGGGCCCCGCCCCCTACGTCAAAGCTGGGCTCGAATGCCGCTTCCGTCACACGGCGTTCTTCATCGGGCCGAACGTGCGCGACGCGGTGGCCGAGGGGCGTGCCGACTTCATGCCGGTCTTCCTCTCGGACATCCCCGAGCTCATCCGCTCGCGACGCGTGCGCATCGACGTCGCGCTCATCCAAGTATCGCCGCCCGACGCGCACGGCTACGTGAGCCTCGGCGTTTCCGTGGACATCGTGCGGGCCGCGATCGACGCCGCCGATCTCATTCTCGCCGAGGTCAATCCGCGCATGCCCCGCACGCATGGCGATTCGTTCTTGAACATCGGGCGCATCCAGCACCTCGTGCCCGTCGACGCGCCCTTGCCGACGCGCACTGCCGAGCCGCTCGACGAGGTCGACCGCGCTATCGGCCGTCATATTGCCAGCCTCGTCCCGAACGGTGCCACCTTGCAGACCGGCATTGGCAGGATCCCCGATGCTGCCCTCGCCGCGCTCGAGGAGCATCACGACCTCGGCGTACATACCGAGATGTTCTCTGACGGCGTCATGTGCCTCGCGCTTCGCGGCGTGATCAACGGGCGCAAAAAAACGCTCCTGCCAGGCAAGCTCGTCACGTCGTTCGTGATGGGCAGCCAGGCACTCTACGACTGGGTGCACGACAATCCCGCCGTGGAGATGCGCCCCTCGGGCTTCACGAACGACCCGTTCGTCATCGCCCAGAATGACATGATGATTGCGATCAACGCGGCCCTCGCCGTCGATCTCACCGGCCAGGTGGCAGCCGACACGCTGATGGGACGCTTCTTCTCGGGCATCGGGGGCCAGGTCGATTTCATTCGAGGTTCGGCGCGCAGCCGTGGCGGCAAGCCCATCATCGCGCTGCGTTCGACGGCCAAGGAGGGCCAAGTGAGCCGCATCGTGGCCGGGCTCGAGCAGGGCGCCGGCGTCGTCACGAGCCGGGGCGACGTGCACTACGTGGTCACGGAGCACGGCGTCGCCGATCTCTGGGGCAAGAACATCCGCCAGCGCGCGCTCGCGCTCATCGATATCGCTCACCCCGATCACCGCGCTGATCTGCTCGCGGCGGCCAAGCAGCGCCGCTACGTCTTCGGCGACCAGACCTGCGCGCGTTCGGCGTACCCGTGGGAGGAGGCGCGGCGCGAGATGCTACCAGGCGGGCAGGAGGTGCTCGTGCGCCCGCTACGCATTTCGGACGAGGACGCGCTGAAGGACCTCTTCTACCGCCTTTCCGACGAGAGCACCTACCAGCGCTTCATGAAGTTCAAACCCTCCCACCCGCATGAGGAGCTGCTGCAACTCGTGAGCCTCGATTACGAGCAGAACATGGGCCTCGTGGTCGCGCGCAGCGACAACGGCTGCGAGGAGGTCATCGGCCTCGCCCGCTACGACGTGGCCCCGGCGACACGGAGGGCGGACATCGCTTTCGTGGTGCGCGACGAATGGCAAGGGCGCGGGGTTGGCACGCTGCTCATGCGGCGCATGGCCGAGGTGGCGCGGGCACGGGGGATCATGGGCTTCTTCGCGGACGTGCTGGTGAGCAACAAGCCCATGATGGCGATCCTCTACAAAAGCGGGCTGCCCGTGAAAGCCAATCTTCGAGATGGCGCTTATCATCTCGAGATTGACTTCCCATGATTGCGCATCCGAGGGCCACCCCCTCGGCCGCGCTCGTGCGAAGCAGCAAAACACCAAAGAGATCATTCTGGTGCCCGTGGTCCTACCTCCGGCCCGAGCAGCGAGCCTCAGGGGTGGCGCTTGCGCCCATGGTCCGAGCGAAACGGGACGAGGAGCTGGCCGACGTAGCTCTCGGGAAATCCCGCCGCATCCTCGCCGAGTCCCACGTCCTCGGGTGGAGCGACGTCGGGGCGGAAGCGATAACTCCCGAAGACGTGATCCCAGAGCATCACCCTCGGACTGTAATTGGCATCGGCCTCGTGCCGGCGGGGCGAATGGTGCCAGCGATGAACGCGCGCGGTGCTGAAAAACAGATCGAGAAAGCCGGTGCGAAGATCGATGTTCGAGTGCTGCAACATGCCGTGCGCGCCGGAGAAGGCCGCCATCAGCGCGAGCGGCGCATCACCGACGCCGAGCAACGAAAGCGGCGTGAAGGCGGCGACCGCGCTGATCAGGTTGTCGAGCGGGTGGGTGCGGGCGAAGTTCCACCAATAGATCCGACGCGAGCTGTGGTGCACCGCGTGCACGCGCCACAAGGGGGTCCAGATATGCTCGAGTCGGTGGATCCAATACCAGGGCAGCTCGAACACCACCACGGCGAGCAGCGCTTGCAGCGGGAGGGGCCAACCGTGCGGCCAGAGGCGTGTGCCGAGCCGAGAGGAGAGCGCCTCTCCGAGCGGGGCAAACACGCCGACGGCGACGAGCGTGCCGACGTCGAAGGCGCGATTTGAGAAGACGAGGTGACAGAAATCGGTGCGCCGGTCACCGTGCGGCTTCGCCCAAACGCGCGAATACGGGATGATCCACTCGAGCAAGGTGACGAGCACCGCGGCCACCAGGACGACCACAACGCCGACAGCCCAGGCCGGCCAATGTCGCGCGATGGCCCAGAGGCCAAACGCGATCGCTCCGCCGGTCATCGCCGGATAGGCGAGATACGAGAGCGAGCGTCGCAATAGGTTCCCGTGCGCCTTCACGTACATTCTCCTCTGAATCCTGTGCGCTCGTCATCGTCGCCATCTGACTCACATCCAAGCATGTTGCCTTCAAAAATTTCCCTCTTGCAGTGGCTGGCCTCGCGCTCTCCGTGCGCGAAGCCCTCGGCGAGACGTTCCCGACCGGCGCGCCCGCCCTCGACGACGCCCCCCAGCCCGCAGCTTCTGCGAGCGCCGCGCCTTCTGCGAGCGCCGCGCCTTCTGCGAGCGCCCCCCCGCGCCGAGCCACTGATCTCGACTGATCTGCCGCACCTAGCGGACGCGGACGGGGGTGCCTCCCAGGGCGTAGCCCTCGTCGCGTGTGAGGATGCGAGCGGGGGGCTGGCCATCCATCAGCAGACCCCGCAGCTTGCGGATGGTGACGTGCAGCCGGTTGTCGTCGCGCAGCGGGTGATAGTCGGGCTGCGCCCAGCCCTCACGAACGAGTTCCGCCTTGCTGGCCTCGCCGCCGTGATCCCAGAGGACCTCGAGGAGGCGCCAGAGCAGCGGTTTGGACTCGAACGAAATGCGCGATCCGTCGTCGAGGACGACCGATCGATCGACGTCGGCGATGCCCCAGCTCGGGAGGGATCCCGGCGCGAGGTGCACGATCTTGCCGAGGTGGCCGACGAGCGCGTCGAACAGTGCGCGCTCGACGGCGTCGGGACCTGCGGGCGCCCCGAGCAGGTGTCGTGCGCAGCGCGCGACGATCGGGGCGGGGGCTTCGTCGCGTGCCCAAGACACGAGCTGCAGCATCGAGGCGGCGGGCTGCGAAAGGTATGCGAGCAGCTCGGCTTCGCGGACGAAACGCGCGCTCCCCATGCGCTCTGCCGACTCGCGGAGCCTTCCTACCTGTTGCGCGGCCTCCTCGCGGCGGCCCTGGGCGAGCAGGAGGAAGGTCAGCGTCGAGCGCGCGTGCGCTTCGCGTGAGGCGTAGCCCCAGCGCGAGGCGTGCTGGACCGCCGCGCGACTGGCCGTGGTCGCTTCGTGCCAGGCGCCCCTCAACACGTGCGCCTCGGCATCGGCGAGGCGCGCCACGATCTCGTGCTCGATGCTCCGCACCACGGGAGGCGGGGAGGGGACGTGCTCGCCGAGGCGGAGGCGCGCGCGCCTCCGGGTCTCTTCGAGCAGCGGGCTCGCGGGCGCCCCGTTTCGCAACCACAGCACGAGGGGATCGCGCAGGGTGACGCCCAAGTCCGTGCCGCGCGCCAGCGCGACCTCGATCGCAGCCATCGCCGCCGACGATTGGGCCTCGAGCAGGTCTCCCTCGCGCGCAGCCTGGAGCGAATCGCTCACTTCCTCGCCGATCCCGTCGAAGTCGCCCGCCCACACGCGCGCGAACACCCGGCTGGATCCCGCGAAAGGGTGCTGGAGCGTCCCTTCCCGCGCGAACGGAGCGAGCCGCTCTTCCAGGGCCGCCACGTCGCGCAGGGCACCTCGGTCGATCGCGATTCGTAGTTGCAGCAGGAGGATCGGCCCGAGGTGGTGGAACGACAGCGAGCGAGCGCGATCGCCGGACATCAACTGGGACAGGACGTCGTGCGCCTCCTCGAGCAGGCCGAGTTGGTACAGGGTGTCGGCGGCGCGGAAGAGGATCGGGTTTTGCGCGCGGAAGGGAAGGCGTACGGCGCCGGCACGGACCCGCTCGAGGCGTGCATGCGCCTCGTCGCTACGATGCATCAGCGCCAGGACGGTCGAGGCGCTCCCGTCGCGCAAGCAGGCGAGCTCGTCGTCCTCCGTCGTGATCGACTCGACCAGGGCGAGAGCGCGCGCGAGCTCCCCCTTCATCACCAGGCACTGGACGGCGATCGTCTTCGCCTCGCCGGCGATCCGAGGGGCGCCCTCGGCTTCGGCGCGGGCGACGAGCGCCTCCGCGTCGCGGAGCGAGCGGTCGAGATCGCCCCCCGAGAAGAACGCTTCGAGGAGCACCAGAGCGTCCTTCAGCGAGGCGTGCTGCGCGGCGCCGTGCGGCAGCGCCGCCAGATCGCCCACTTCCGCGGCACAGCGCATCCACCACCGGCCTAGCTCCGGCTCGTGGCGCCGGAGCGACAGAACCGCGTACAGGTTGCGCGCATAGCCGTCGCGCAGCGCTTCCTCTGCGTGCTCGTCGAGCCACGCGAGCACCGTCGCGGCGTTGCGATCGGAAAGGGCGCGCATCGCCGAGAGCATCGGGTCGACGATCGAGACATCCGGCTCGGCGCCCGACGCGACGGCGCGTAGGAGCGCGCCGGGGTTGCCGCGGGAGGCCTCCACGGCCCTGCCGAAATCGAGCGGCCTCGCAGCGGTCCCGTGCGCCAACGTCTCGAGCTCTGCGTCGGGCATCGGCCCGAGGCGCAGGCTCTGTCCGGGGACGAAGCGGCTCTCGCAGAAGCCTTCACCGGTCACGATCCACCGCGACTCGCGCGCGTAGCGGGAGACGACGCTCATGAGATCACGAAGCAGCGGATCGGCGGTGACCCCGTCGAGCACGAGCCAGAGCCGCGCGCGCTCGGCCATGTCGAGGAGCACCTCGGGGAGGCTCTCGCGCACACGAAGTACCGAGGCCCACGCGATCTGGGTGACGCTCGCAGCGGCGGCGACGATGCGCACGAGCTCGCGATCCGGCGCGACATCGTCCGGCAACCCGCCGAAGGACGCGAAGACGACTGGCACCTCGAAGAAGCTCTCGCGCAAGACCTGCAAGACCGTCGCGGTCTTGCCGACGCCGTGCTCGCCGCTCACGAGCGTGACGGGGCCCCTCGCGAACGCGACGCGGAGCTGTTCGCGCTCCTTCTCTCGACCCAGGAAGAGCGCGGGCGGGTTCGGCGCGCGCAAGGTCAGCGGAAGCGACGCGGGGAGCATCCGCGACATTTTCTAGCGCAACGCCGAGACTTTACGAGTCGGATTGCGCGACGCGGGGGGTGGGGTCGCGCTCGCGATGACGCCCTCCCGCGTTTGGTGCCGGCGTACCGATCAGGGGTACGTGTAGGTGTAGACGATCCAGCCGTTGCTGACGGTGCAGCCGGTCACTTGCGGGTTGTGCGTGTTTGCAGAGCCGGGGATCGGCAGGGTGTGGTTGTCGTCGGCGTGGTGCTCGGCGACGTTCCACTCCGACTGGGTGCAGGCGCGCCCACGGTCGAGCGGGTCCGGCGCCGCTCCGGCGCCCTCGAGCGCGAGCTGGTCGCCGTCGCCCTCGCGCCCGTCGCTGTCCTCGCGATCTTCGAGCGCGAGCTCGGCCTCCTCGACGAGCTCGTCGCCCCCCACGGCACAACCCGCGAGGGACGCGGAAGCGATCATCAGCCCAACCAGAGCGTGCTTGAACATTGTGTAGCCTTCCTTCCGCAGGGGCCCGCTCCGCGCTTCGGCGAGCAAGCGGCAACCACCGGTGACCGGCATCTTGCAGAACCCGGGTGCCACGTCCCCTGATCTCGGCTGATCTCGCACCCTCGCGGGATCGGAGGGCTTCGCGTTCACCCATCCTGGCGGTTCAGCGCGTCGCCGGGGCCGCTGCGGACGCCGCGCTGAGGGAGGGTCGCCCATGCCTGCCCTGCGGCATTCCAGCCATCCAATCAGGCCTCAAGCGAGAGCCGCGCCCGGAGGAAATCCGCGGCCCGCTCCGTGGAGGCGATGGCCTCCCGCAGGTACGTCGGGAACCCCTGGAACCCGTGAATCATGTGCTCCCACGCGTCGAGCACGGCCTCACCGCCCGCGGCGTTCACCTTGTCGACGAGCCTGCGCGCATCGTCGAGCAGCACCTCGGCCGTGCCCACCTGCACGAAGAGCGGGGGCAGCCCGCCGAGATCGGCGAAGAGCGGCGAGCTCGCGGCGGGATCCTTCCCCTGGAGAATGGCGCCGACCATCATGGCGGTTCCCCGCGGATCGACGAGCGGATCTCCCTCGCCGTTCGTCTTCGTCGAATCGCCCGAGCCCGTGAAATCGACCCAGGGGGAGAAAAACGCCGCGCAGCTCGGCAGGGGCAGGCCCGCGTCGCGCAGCGCGAGCAACGTCGAGAGCGTGAGGCCGCCGCCCGCCGAATCCCCGGCGATCGCGATATGCGAAGGCGCGACGCCCTGCGCGAGCAGCCAGCGATACGCCGCGACTGCGTCCTCGCGGCAAGCGGGCCACGCGTTCTCGGGCGCGAGGCGATAATCGACGGAGAGCGCGCGCGTCCCGGCGTGTTTCGCCAGGCGGAAGACCGTCTCCAGGTGGGTCTCGGGTGAGCCGACGATGTAAGCGCCGCCGTGCAGGTACAGGATCACGCGGCTCGTATCGGCGCCGGGCGGCGTGATCCAATACGCGGGCACGTCGCACGAGGTGCGCTCGAGCCGCGCCTCGCTGGGCACGGGCGTGGCTTGCATGAGCGCCGCGAACCAGGCGCGCATGTCGGCCGGCAGGGGGCTCTTGGGGGGATTCGATCGGAAAAACGTGATGAGCTCGGCGAGACCCGGGGTTTCCATGCAGGCATGAGACGCCCGCGCGCCCGCGTCGTCAAGCCGGGGGAAGGATCAGGGCCACCAGCGCACGACGTCCTTCGCCGGCCGCGCCCGGAGCACGACGTGCCGCTCGCCCTTGTTCGTGGTGTGCTTCGCCGCGATCCACACGTCGCTCCCGGGGGCCCACACCTCGCGCATTTCCCACCGAGAATCGGGCTCCGGGACGGCGGCGTGCGCGGGCGGCGGGACCTCCTCCCATTCTCCGGGCGGATATCGCTTCCAGATCGCGTCCGCCGTGACGAGCCACAACGTCCCGTCGCCCGCCCCCGCGAGCGATTGCGCGGGCGCGCCGAGCTTCGGCAAGGTCTGCGCCTTGAACACGCCGCCTTCGAGCCGGAGCAGGTGGGCGCTGCCATTGTCTTCGGCGCCGAGCACCCACACGTCGCTCGGCCCTTGCGCCACGAGGGCGACGTGGCGCATCGACACCGGCACGCCCGACAGCACGTACACCTGGCCCGGCACCCCCACGGGCGCCTCCTCCACCTCGCCGGCGTCCGCCCCTGCGTCCGCCCCTGCGTCCGTCCCTGCGTCCGTCCCTGCGTCCGCCGCGCCGCCGTCGAGCTCCACGTCCTTTGCCTCGTTCACGACGGGTGCGGCCGCCGCGCTCGCGACGGCGGGCGCCACGCTCGCGCTCGCCTTGGGTGAGGGCGCGCTCGGGGCCTCCTCGGCCCAGCGTACGACGATGTGGTGCTTGCCGGAATCTCCCGTCCTGCAATGCCCCGCGGCGAACACCTCTCCGGTCGCGAGCGCCGCGATCTCCTCGATGCGCAGCGATTTCGCGCACGCTTCGTCGTCGAGCCGCGCGCTCGGCAGATCGGGCGAGGGCTTGTCCTGGTGCGGATCCACGACCTTGACCTTGAGCTTGCCCGAGGACGTCGACATGGCGAGGATCCGCTTCTTCGACCACGCGGCGAGGTGCGGCTTCCAGTCGTCGGCGTATGCCTTGAAGCTGCCCTTGGCCTGCTCCAGGCGGAGAAACGGATTCTTCGCGGGCTCCTTTTCGATTTTGGGCGTCTCGAAGAGCACCCAGACCGAGCCGGGCAGCCGGCCCGAAAACCGCAGGATGTGCCCCTCCGCGGGAAGGCCGGTCGGCATGGGCTTTTCGACGAGCTCGCCCTCGACGGCCGCCGTCGCCATCCGCGTGCGCCCCGCATCCGCGATCACCACGCCCTCGGCGACGCCCGAGAACGTGATCGGATCCTTCGCCTCCAGCACCACCGAGAGCGGGCCCTTGGGCACCTCCGGGGCCGGCGTCGTCGCCGTGGTCGTCGCCGAAGGTGTCGGCGCGGGGCCCTTGTCGGTGTTGTTGCCACAGCCGAGCAGAGCCGAGGGAACGAGCGCACACGCGAGCAGGGCAACGAGGCCACGCATGCGGGCAAACTAATCGGTTTCTCCCTGAAAAGGAAGACATCGCCGGGCAGCTTGACCGGGCCTTCGTAGAACCCTACGTGCCACCGCACCCCCATGGCGCAGACGCAGGCCTCATGAAGCGCTTCTTCGCCGAGCTCCGCGCCGCCGCGCGCGACGAGCGCGGGCGCACCTTCGTCTTCGTCCCCTACGACCAGCTCTCGGACGCGATCGGCCCCCTGCGTGATCTTCCCCCCGAGCGCGCGGGCGTCTTGCTCGTCGAGGACCCGGCGAAGGCCGCGCGCCGCCCCTACCACAAGCAAAAGCTCGCCCTCGTGCTCGCGAACATGCGCCATTTCGCGCTGGAGCAAGCGCAGCGTGGCGTCGCGGTCCGGTATGTGGTCGCGGACGCGGGGTATGCCGGGGCCGTCACGCGCGCGGCCGCCGAGGTCGGGCCGCTCCTCTGCATGGAGCCCGCCGAGCGCGAGCTCCGCGTGGATCTCGCGCCCGCCCTGGCTTCGGGCGCGCTCAGGTTCGTTCCCCACGACGGGTGGCTCACGACACACGACGATTTTCTCCATGCCACGGGCGGGCGTCCGCCCTATCGAATGGAATCGTTTTATCGGTACGTGCGCAGCCGGACCGGCCTCCTCGTGCACGACGGCAAACCCGAGGGCGGGCGGTGGAGCTTCGACACGGACCACCGCCTCCCGTTCCGCGGCGAACCTCCCGCGCCCACGCCGCCCTCGTTCACGCCGGATCCCATCACGGAGGAGGTCTGCGCGCTCATCCTCCGTCGATATGCCGATCACCCCGGCCACCTCGATCCCGGCGCGCTCCCTTCCACGCAGGCCGACGCCGAGGCGCTCTGGGCCTGGGGCAAACACGCCGCATTGCCGCATTTTGGTCCCTTCGAGGACGCGATGTCCTCTGCGTCGTCGAACCTCTTCCACACGCGCCTCGCCCCGCTCCTGCACCTCCACCGCCTCCTGCCCGCGCGGATCGTGCACGAGGCCGCGGCGCTCTCCATTCCGATCGCCAGCAAGGAGGTGTTCGTCCGGCAGATCCTCGGCTGGCGCGAATTCGTGCGGCACGTGCACCGCGAAACGGACGGGTTTCGGATCCTGCCCGATCTGCCCGAAGGAATGGCGCGTGGCCTCAGCGACCCGAACGCGCCCGCGCTGCCGGACATGCTCGGCGCGACCGAGCCCTTGCCCGCGTGTTTTTGGGAGGGAGGCCCGCGCTCGGGGCTCGCCTGCCTCGATCGCGTGCTCGGCGACGTCTGGCGCGAGGGCTACAGCCACCACGTCACGCGGCTGATGATCCTGTCGAACATCGGCACGTTGCTCGGCCTCTCGCCGCGCGCGCTCACGGATTGGTTCTGGGCCGCGTACATCGACGCATATGACTGGGTCGTCGAGTCGAACGTGCTCGGGATGGGGACGTTCGCCGCCGGCGACATCATGACCACGAAGCCCTACGTCTCGGGCGCGGCCTACGTCGATCGCATGAGCGATTATTGCGACGGCTGCCCGTTCGATCCCAAAAAGACGTGCCCGATCACCGCGCTTTACTGGGATTTCCTCGCGCGGAACGAGCCGATCCTCCAGAAAAACCCGTGCATGCTGGTCCCGCTCCAGGCGCTCGCCCGCCGGCCGGGCCCGCGCCGGGAGGCGGATGCCCGCGTGCGCGAGGCCGTCCTCTCGACGCTCGCGCGCGGCGAGCCGCTCACGCCCGAAATCCTCCCGCCGCCCCCGTGAAACGAGAGGTCCACGCGCGTTGCCTCGTGCCGGATCGGACGATATAGAAGGCCCGCCATGGAAACCCCCTCGCCCGCGCCCCGCACCTCGCCGTCCACGCCCGCGTCGAGGCCGTCCGGCGGATCCGCGGGCAAGATCCTCGTCGTCTTCATCGTGGTCACCTCCGCCGCGATCGCCGGCACCATCGTGGCGATGCGCCTCTCGGTCCGCGCAAAGATGAACGCCGCCGCCGCCTCCGCGAGCGCCGCGGCCTCGGGCGCGCCTTCCGCAGGGCCGTCCGCGTCGCCGGCCCCCGCGGGGAGCGCCGCGCCCCACTGAAACGACGCGTGATGGATCTCCATTGACGCGCTCGTCCTCCGTGCGGAAGCTCGCGCGGGAAGGAAGAGATGCGCAGGGATCGGGCCATCGAGGACGTCTCCACGGCGATCGGCAAGAAGCGCGGGGGGACGAAGGCGGCGCGTGTCGTCCCCGCGCTGACGATCGTCGCGCATCCGAATGCAGACCGGGTCGGCGAGCGCGCGCTCCTCGACGCACTCGCCCCGGGCAAGGAGCTCGAGCTTTCGCGAAACGCCCCGGATTTCACGAGACCCGGCGCCGTCCTCGGCGCGGGGCTCGGCGATCCTTTCGTGAGCCGCAAGCCGATCCGCCTCGCGCCCACGGAGAGCGGGGGCATCGTGCTGCGCGCCGGGGATGCGGGCACGGACGTCGTGGTGGGCGCGCGCGTGCGCGGCAGCGTGGAGATCGAGGCCGCCGACATTGACGCGGGGGTGCCGATCACGCTGGCCGATCGCGTGGTGCTCTTGCTTCATCGCATCGAGCTCGACGTGGAGGATGGCCCGGTCGCCCTCGGCATGATCGGGCAGAGCGCGGGGATCCGGCGCGTGCGTAGCATGCTCGAGCGCGTCGCGGACCTGCCGGTGCCCGTGCTGATCCGGGGCGAGACGGGGACCGGCAAGGAGCTCGTGGCGCGCGCGCTGCACGAGAGGAGCCCGCGGCGGCAAAAGCCGTTCGTGAGCGTGAACCTCGGCGCCATCCCGCGGGAGCTCGCCGCCGCGGAGCTCTTCGGGACGGAGAAAGGCGCCTTCACGGGCGCGACGAGTGATCGGAGCGGGTTTTTTCGGGCCGCACAGGGAGGAACGCTTTTCCTCGACGAGGTGGGGGAGGCGCCGCCGGAGGTGCAGGTGATGCTTCTCCGCGTCCTGGAGGCGGGGGAGTTTTATCCCGTGGGAGGACGGACGCCTCATTCGACGGACGTGCGGCTCGTCGCGGCGACGGACGCAAACCTGGAGGAGCACATCCGCGAGGGTCGCTTCAAGGCGCCGCTGCTCCATCGGCTGGCGGGCTACGAGCTTCGTTTGCCGCCGCTCCGGGAGCGGCGGGAGGATCTCGGGATCCTGCTGCATCATTTCGCCCGCGAGGAGCTTCAATCGATCGGCGAGGCGCACAAGCTCGCGCCGAAGGACCCTTATGCGGAGCCGTGGATGCCGGCGACGCTCGCCGCGCGCCTCGTTCGGTTTTCCTGGCCGGGCAACATTCGCCAGCTCCGCAACGTGGCGCGGCAGCTCGTGATTGGCAGCCGAGGGCAGGCGCGGCTCTTGGTCGATCCGCGCCTCGACGCGGAGCTCGAAGAGCGCGCGCCGGCCCCGGCGCCGGGAGGTTCCGCGCCGAGCGCGCGGGAGGCGGCGAGCGCGCCACGGCGCAAGCCTTCGGATGTGCACGAGGAGGAGCTGACGGCGGCGCTCCAGGAGCACGCGTGGGACCTGAAGGCCGCAGCGGACAAGCTCGGGATCCCGCGGTCGTCGATGTACGACCTCATCGAGCGGTGCCCGAGCATTCGCACGGCCGGGGATCTACGCGCGGAGGAAATCGAGCGCAGCCACCGGGAACACGCGGGGGATCTCGATCGGATGGCGGCCGCGCTCAAGGTCTCGCGGCGCGCGCTCCAGCGGCGGGTGAAGGAGATGGGGCTCGGTTGAATCCGGGCGACGAGGCCCGGATGTCGTTCATGCGGCGCGCGGGGCCTTCTGCGGCGGCGTGGTCGGGAGCGAGACCGTGGCGGGCGTGGCGCTGTTGTATTGAATGCCCACGAGCGTCTGGCAGAAGCTCTGGAGGGTCTGCCAGTCCGCGTTGGCCGCGTTCAGGTCGGCCTGGAGCTGCGTGATCTGGCTGCTCGTCAGATCGGACTGCGCGTTGTTCAGGTCCGTGATCACCTGGGTGATTTGTTGTTCGAGCGACTGCCACGCCTGCAGGAGGAGAGCGATCTGCTGGCTCGCGGCCTGCGAGAGCGTGATCAGCGTCGTCAGGTTGCTCTGGATCACCTTGAGCGAGGCGATCTGCTGGTTCAGCGCCTTCATGTTGGCCTGATCGAGCGCGATCTGCGCGGAGAGCTTCTGGATCTCGATCTCGCCGGCGACCGTCAGCGCGATGCCCGCCGCCGCGCCGATGATGCCGAACGCGAGCCCGGCCCCGAAGCTGAAGATGGCGATGACCGCGCCCGCGAAGAACGAGACGCCCGCGCCGATGGCCGAGGCCGTGACGACCGTCTGCCACGTGGCGATCTGGTCGTTCAGGCTGTTGATGTCGTCCTGAAGCTTCTTCACCTGGTCGGCGTCGTATCCTTCGGTCTGCTCCGCGTTCGTGATCGCGGTCTGCATGTTCGTGGCGTCGGAGGTGAGGGCGTTCGCGAAGTCGTCGATCTCCTTCTGGAACGTCACCGCCGTCTCGAGCTGCGTGCTGAGGCCGGTGAGCAAGGTCTGGAGCGAGCTCTGCACGGCCTGCCGCGCCTGCGGGTTGCTGGGATCCCGCTGGAGGATGGGCATCGCCTGGTTGATCGTCATCATGTTCAGGCTGAAGAGCGACGCGTAATTGATGATCCCCTGCGGAATCGCGTACAGGCCCGGCGTGATCGAGTTCTGCCACTCCATCGCGTGCGTCTTGGCGTCGGAGAACTGATTCACGAAGCTCTGGTACCAATCGGGCGGCGGCGTGAGCGTGGGCAACGTGGTCGCCGTGATCGCGAGGACATAGGCCATGACCGCGTTGTTCGCGTTGAACGCGTCGGCGAGCTGCTGATCGATGGGCGGCGAATCATTCGCCGCCGCGGCCAAGCCAAGCGCGCGGTTCGGCCGGACGAGCTCGAGGGCCGCGCGGGAGTCCTGGTGCGAGAAGCGGAAAGGAAAGAATCGTCGTGCCATGGGGGTCTCCTGTCGTCGTTCGGGGTGTGTCCCGCGACGGGCACATCGCAAAGGCAATGCCAGCGCCGCCCTCGGCGAAAAGGAGGGCAAGGCCGTCGCCCGGGGCCCTCGTGTGGCCCCGGTCGACGCGTCGACGCGGACGTTCCGACGCGTCGACGCGGCGAGGAGCCGTTGCGCGCGGCGCGTTCCCGCGTGAACGATGGGATCCGCGCCGTGTCCCACTGGCACGCCCGCTGCAACGCTACGGCTCGATAGGAGATGGCAAGATGGCGCAGAGGTTCACGATGAACATCACCAACACCGGCTTCGAGAATTTCACGGGCCGGGACGGGCTGACGAACAATGTGTATCGAGACGACTCAATCGAGTTCCAGCTCGCTTCCGGCCGGACGCTGTCAGCCCCCGTGACCTGGCCAGCGAACCTCTTCGCGTCTGGGGCCGATCCGTTCGACGTCACGACGGCGGGAGGGGTCGTCGTGACGGTCTCGTCGAGAGCAGAGCTCGGCGCCCACCTGATCTCCACGACGGACGTCACGGGCCCAGGCCAGGGAACGAAGACCGGGACCATCAACGTAGGCTCCGGCCGCGTAGAGCGCTGAGAGGAGCGGTCGCTGAAGCCGCGGAGCTGGGGCTTTGCCCCAGGCCCCAGCAGGGGCTGTCCGCCCCTGCACCCGGACCAGCCAGGGGCTGGACCCGAGGTCGATGAACTGCGCGATGCGCAGTTCATCGAACAGGCCCGGTCAAGACCGGTAGCGACGTTGCCAACCGAGACAGGCGCGCGGCCTTCCAGCAGGCCGGTGGCAAGACCATGGGGAGGTTCGTTGGCGTCGGTTCGATGAGCTGCGCGATGCGCAGTTCATCGATGAGGCCGTGTCTTCAAGCTTGGGGGCCGAGCCCAAAGGCGACGGGGACGTGGGTGCGAGGGATGGGGGGCATGGTCCGAAGAGACGACGTCGAGTCTCCGGAGGTACGAGGCCGTGCCTTGGAGGGACGGGGACGTGTCTCTGGGGCGTGCCGTCGAGCCTCCGGAGGTACGAGGTCGTGCCTTGGAGGGACGGGGACGTGTCTCTGGGGCGTGCCGTCGAGTCTCCGGAGGTACGAGGCCGTGCCTTGGAGGGACGGGGACGTGTCTCTGGGGCGTGCCGTCGAGCCTCCGGAGGTACGAGGCCGTGCCTTGGAGGAACGGGGGCGATGGAAGGGGCGACGGGCTCGTGGCGTCGAGAGATGGGCACGATGCAGGAGACCATAGGCTCCTCGCCCGAAGACCTACGGCCGCATCACGTGGAGGGACGGAGCCGTGCTGTTTGGAGCGTGAGGCCATCGCGTCACGCCACGACCTCATGCGACGAGGCGTTGGCCGCCGACCTGTCCGCGCTGCGGCCTTTGGTAGGCAAGCTCATCCCTGGCCTTGACCGGCGGCGGCGTTCCCCACCAAGACAGCCGCGCTACGGCTTCTGCTGTCCCC